>JAOAEP010000078.1 GCA_026416755.1 bacterium
TGACGAGGAATTTTTACGAGAGATCGAAACTAAAATTATAAAAGGGATAGAAAAGGGGTATAAAAATTTTGAAGAGGTCAAAATAAAATGGTTAAAAACAAATGTTGACATTTCCCATAATAGAAGAGTTGTAATTAATGGAAAAGCGATCAATGAATGGCAAGACATGGAGAGAAAACATACAGGTATTGTTGATAAAGAAGTTATAGTTTTAGGATTTTTCAGGAAGAATGGAAGTTTAAAAAGTATGATAATAAATTATGCTTGTCATCCTGTTGTTCTTGGTCCTTCTAATTTTTATGCAAGTGCAGATTATGTGGGATACATGAGAAATTTCCTTATTGATAAAATAATTTTTGAAAATATTGTCTTTTTACAGGGAGCCTCAGGAAATATAAATCCAAGGAATTGTATTACAGATAATTTAGAAATTGCAAAAAAAACAGGGGAAACAATAGGAGAAGAGATTTTAAAATCATTAAACAATTTCAAAGAGATAGAAAAAACCGATTTTAATTTTGAAAGAAAAAGAGTTGAATTTATGAAAAAAGATGGGACAGGAACTTTGGGAACAGAAATTCAAACATTGAATATTGGTGATGAAATTTTTATTATAGCATTACCAGGAGAAGCAGTTGTTGAAATAGGCCTTGAATTAAAAAGAAAATCAATATACCCAGTTACTATAGTTGCAGGATATACAAACGATTATATAGGATACATTGCTACTGACCAAATTCTTGCTGAAGGAGCACATGAAGCCAATAGTTGCCCAGTAAAAAATGTAGAAGAAACAATTAGAAAAGAACTATCAAAATATATGAAAAATGATAAATCTTGATACAAAAATTGAGATTAAGTTTATTCATTTAAGTTTTGAACCAGGTACTGAATCTCGTCATTCACATGATGAAAACCAACTTCTTTTTTTTATATCCGGGAAAGGAATTGAATTTATTGAAAATAGAAAATTTAAAATAACTCCTGGGACATTTATTCTCATTCCTGAAAAAAAAGTCCATTTTTTCAAATCTTATTCAAATAAACCATCGGAAATTTTGTCAATTAGATTTAAATTATCTCACGAAGTAAAAAATAAAATAACCACGGACTTTTTTAAAAAACCATATCTGTATAGAAGTGGAAAAGAAGATATAGAAAAAATAAAAAAACTGATTCCCTCAATGATAAATGGTAAACCTGATTTAAAATTCTTTTTTAAAATTTTTAATATGTTCTTTGAAACCGCTGAAAAGAAAAATGAAAAATTAACTGAATATATAGAAAAAATAGAAAATTACATTGAAAAAAACATAAAGGAACCTATCAAAATTGATAAAATATGTAAATCACTTGGCCTTTCAAAAAGTTATATTAGAAAAATAATTAAGAAGAATTATGGTGTTAGTTTTACAAAGTTTGTAAATATAAAAAAAATTGATTATGCAACTAAAATACTTATTGAAAAAAAATTGCCTATTTATGAAGTGGCTGGAATTTGTGGATTTTATGATTTTAATTATTTTTCAAGAATTTTTAAAAAAATTAAGGGTATGTCTCCAAGAGAATTCAGAAAAAATTACCTTTAATTTTAAAAAAGGAGGGGGGGATGAATAAAAAAATATTTTTAATTTTTTCAATCTTTATTTTAAATTTATCTGCTGAAACAATATGGGTTGATTGCAACTCTCAAAAAGATAAACAAACAGGGACAAAAGAATATCCTTTTATAAAAATATCGGATGCAATAAAAGTTTCAAAAGAAGGGGATGAAATTGTTATAAATCAGGGGAATTATAGAGAAACAATACAGGGTAAA
This sequence comes from bacterium, assembly GCA_026416755.1. Classification (GTDB taxonomy): domain Bacteria; phylum Ratteibacteria; class UBA8468; order B48-G9; family JAFGKM01; genus JAMWDI01. The sequence continues at coordinate 1,820 of JAOAEP010000078.1, forward strand.
TCTGGCATTAAAATTAAAGGAATAGGAAGAGTTGTAATTAATGGAGGTAAAGAAATAAAAACATGGGAAAAGTATGAAAAAAATATTTGGAGAACTTATCTGGATAAAGAAATTGATGAACTGTTTTTAAAAAATAAGAGACTTGAAATTGCGAGATATCCAGAAAAAAAATGGTTAAAAGTTGAAAAATTTGAAGAAAAAGAAGATACTTACAAAGTTTACAATTCTGAATTAAAAAATTTGAAAGATATGAAAAGTTTTGAGGTTAGGATTCTTAATTCAATAGTAAATGGCTTTTTTACCTGTCCTGTTATAAATTACAATCCTGAGGATGGGTTTGTAGAATTTAAAAAGCAGAATTATCTGAAGATAACAGAAAAGGACATATTTTATCTTCAACATAACAAAAACTTTATTAAAATACCTGGCCAATGGGCAATTGAAAAAGAGGGAGAAAAGTATGCTGTTTATTTTTGGCCTGAAAAAGAAGATGACTTGAAATTTGTTGAAACTACAGGAAGTGACAGAGTAATAAACATTGGGAATGTAAAAAATTTTGAAATTGAGGGAATTGAAGTATGTGGAGGTGAAACCTATGGTATATATATTAGTAACTGTGAAAACATAAAAATAAAAAACTGTATTGTTTATAACAACAAACATCTGGGTATATCTGTAAATGGCAGTAAAAATGTTTCTATTCTTAAAAATATAGTTCTTTTTAATGGAAATGGAGTTGCAATAGGAAGGTCACAAAATATAGAAGTTATAAATAATGAAATAGGGTTCAATAATATTGATGGCTTGATAGTTTCATGGAATAGCCAAGATGTAGTTGTAAAAGGAAATTACATTCATCATCATATTCTTTATGGGCATCCAGATAATATTCAAACATATAGAAATGTTAAAAATTTGAAGATTGAAGATAATTTACTTTTATGTGGTGGTCAATCTATAATGATGGAAGAAACATACAATCTTGAATTAAAAAACAATATTATTATAGGTGCTGGTGCTTATTCCGTTATTTTTGGTCATCAAAATACAGATAATGTAAAAATGCATTTTAATACAGTTGTTCTTTCTCAATATGGCTCTGTTAATTTCACAGGTAAACAGTATGATGTTAAAGGGAATGTCTTTATAACCGGACATCCTGGTGCAATCTATGGAATTAATGTAAATGAATATGAAGGTGATTATAATGTTTTTTGGAATTGTGAAATATCTAATCCTACTACCATTGCAGCAAGTGGAAAGTGGTATAAAGCAAGTCAATTTGAAGAATATAAAAAGAATACCCAGAAAGATATAAATTCATTATATAGTAATCCACTTTTTAAAAATTTCCCTGTTTCATTTCATGTAGTTAATCCTTTAAATTCAGATGAAGAAAACTTACAGATAAATTTACCTGATTTAATTAAATTGAACGATTTTGTGGAAATTAATTTTGATGGAATTCCAAGAAAAGTAATTGAGAAAAGAGAAAATAAAATCAAAATATCCCCAAAACTTGAAAACACACCTTTTAGAATAGTCCTTTTATGCAACTGGGGTCAAATTGAGAATTTTGAATTGGATTTTGGAGTTAAAGAGGAAAGTCCAGTAAGAAAAGTGATTTATGAAAATCAGACACCAGGAGCAAAAATAAATTATAGAAATATGAAAAACTGTGATTTTGATAATGATGGAAAAAGAGATTTGATGGCACTACCAGATGATTTGAAGAAAGTATATGAAGAAAAATTAAAGAAAACGTTTACTGGGGGAGAAATTGAGAAAAAATGGAGGTGAAATATGAAAAAAATCTTATTTTTATTTTTGCTTATTTTTTATTTTTCTTTCTGTGAAAATTATTATGTAAGTCCAAGTGGAGATGATAAAAATCCTGGGACAAAAGAAAAGCCATTTAGAACAATACAAAAAGCAGCAGGTATAGTAAATCCAGGAGATACAATATTTATTTTACCTGGTGAATATGATGAAAAAGTTGATATTTTAAGAAGTGGTGAGAAAGATAAATATATAAAGTTTAAAGGAGAAGGGAATAGAGAAGAAATAAAGGTTAAAGGATTC
>JAOAEP010000034.1 GCA_026416755.1 bacterium
TATCCTCCTTTCCCTCTCCTCTTTCTCTCTCCTTGCCCTCTCCTGTCTCTCTAATAACAACCTCTCCCTTTCCTTCTCCCTATCCTCAACTTTCTTCTTTAATGCCGATAATAACTCCTGCCTCTTCTTTACTAATTCTTCCCTCTCCCTTTCCTTCTCTTCCTTCCTCTTTTTCTCCTTCTCTAATCTCTCCTTCCTCCTGCTTTCCTTTATCTCCTCTATCTCCTTCTTCCTTCTCTCTGCTTCCTCTTGTTTAACCCTTAATTCCTCTTGCTTTATCCTCTCCTTCTCCTGTCTCTTCTTCTTGGCTTCCTCTATCCTCCTTTCCCTCTCCTCTTTCTCTCTCCTTGCCCTCTCCTCTCTCTCTTTTTCTCTCTTTGCCTTGAATTCTAAATACTTTTCTCTCCTTTCTTTTTTTCTTTTGCTATTCAATAAAAATGTTTTCTCTGCCTCTTCAGGTTTTCTTTCTTTCTTTATTTCATTATTATTACGAGTATCTTTTTTTACCTTCTTAAATTGTTCTTTATTTCTTACGCGTTCTACTTTCTTCTTATTCAAAAATTCAATAAGTTTTCTTTTTTTATCCTCTCTAGTCATATATCATCCTTCTTTTTTTTCAGTTTTTAATATTATTGCATTTAAATCTACATCAGCCCTATAAAAATTTTCTCCTATACTTCTAATTGTCACATTTTCAACTGTGAAATATGAAGAAGGATTATCAAAATATTTGATACATCTTATTATTTCATTGCTTGTTCCTGAAATACTCAATTTAATAGGAATTTTTTCATAAAATGCTTCTTTTTGGGGAATCCCATAATCTGGTGGAGAAACATTAGTTATACCCGAGTCAATTACCAATTTTATAAGGTCTTTTATAACTTCAAATTGTAAAGTATATATAGGTATTTGATTCACATCTACAAGACCTGTTTTTTGAAATCCAAAGGAAGTTGGAATATTAACGTTTCTAATTTTTGCCAATTTTTGCAATCTATCCTCAGAAAAATAAATATATTCTTTAAATTCTATAGAGGGATATTTTGTAAATTGGGGTGGAGAAGGATATAAAGTTGAAAAACTATTTAACATAATTTCAAATTGTTTTTCTAAAAAATCTTTTTTCTTTTTTAATTTTCCTATCATTTCTGGTGATGGGGCTTTTTCCTTTTCCATTTCATATTTTTTCATCTCTTCATATTTTGTCTTAATTTCGTTTTCAATTTTTTTAACTTCTTGATTTATTCTCCTATTTAAAACCTGCCCCCCACCTATAACTCCTGCTACCAGTATTAGTGATAATATAACTAAATTTTTTTTAACAAAATTTAAAAATTTTTTCATTTTAAACTCAATATTAATGAAAAATCAATCTTATTTTTTTCTTGATTCACTTCACATGAGCTTATTTCAACTTTTTGTATAAAATCAAGTTTACTTAATCTATCAACAAAATCTTTAAAATCATTAAAAGCTGTTTTAATGTCACCAATAACCACCTCCCCAATTAACGTAAACACATTTCCAGTTTCTATTGTTACTTCTTTTTGAGGTGTCGGTTGAGGTCCACTTGGGGGTTGAGATGAAAAAGGTTGTCCTTCTGACGGTGGAGGTGGTTCTTGTGGTTGCTGTGGTAATGGTTGAGAAGTTTGTTGTGTTTGTTGTGACATTACTCCTGGGGTTATTGAAGTAATATAAATTTTACTACTGGGTAATGTTTCTCCTATAGTAAGAATTCTTTTTAGCCATATATTTTTTTTATCCAGTAAATTTTTCACAATTCCTATTTTACCATTAATTTCATTAATTTCCTTTTCAAGTTTTTCTACTTCAGGTTTATACTTTTCATATTGATTTAATGAAACCTGTATTTCATTCAATATTCCTTCAAGCATCATTTTGTCCTGATTAAAAAATAAAAGAGGTGTAATTGATATAATTCCTGCCATTATTACAGAAAGATAAATAAATGGCCTATTTGCTCTAAACTCTTTTAATCTCTCAATTTCTTCTGGTAAGAAATTGATATTTACAAATACTGGCAATATTTTCCTTAAACCTATTCCTAATACAGTAACAAGTTCAACATCTATATTTTTTAAATATTCATATTCAGATACAACCTCAATATTTTCTAATGGTTTGAAATAGTAAACAGGAATTTTCCCTTTCTCTTCAAGATATTCTTTAAATCCTTTCAACATAGAAGAACCACCACATATATATAGACTTTCAGGTTCAGGTCCTTTTAAAGTAAATCTCCAGTAATCAATTGAATTTTGTATTTCAGTATGTAAACTATCAAGAGCACTCATAACAGATTTTATCTCTATCCCCTTTTCTTTTTTCTCAATCTCTGCTTCAAAAAATGGTTTCCCTTCCACCGTAGAAATTTCATTTGTAATTGTATTCCCTGAAACTGTTAATGACCTTACAAGAAATCTTTCTCTATGAGATATTATGAAGTTTGAAGAATTTGCTCCCATTTCAAGTAAAGCAACACATTTTTCCCTTCCAGGATTCTTCATCAATAAAAATATATTTATAAGTGCAAAATGGTCAGTATCAACATAAATAGGATCAATCCCAAGAGTAATAATTTTTGTTATATATTCACTCAAAATTTCTCTTTTTATTGCACCAAGTAAAACATTATAATTTGTTTGTGTCTCTTCAAAAATTTGATATTTCCAATTTACTACTTCTAGTGGAAAAGGAATTTGTTGTTGAACTTCATACTTTAGTATATCTTTCAATTTTTTTATTGGAACTTTAGGGACACTTAAACTTCTCACTAAAACACCCCTTCCAGAAATGGAAACATAGAAACTTTTCCCCTGTAATGAAGAAATAAAGTTTTTACCTTCTCTTCTTAAATAGTTTTCTATTTCTTCAGAAGGCACATTTGAAAGGTCATGTTCATTGTAATAGTTTAAAAATATTTTTCCCCCTACATATTCTAAGTCTATCACCCTTATTTTTGAAGATCCTATATCTAAAACTAAATTTCTTCTTCTCCCTATCTTCACCTTTCTCCTTTTTTATAAAATACAATTTGCGGGGGGCCGATTTGAACGGCCGACCTCCAGGTTATGGGCCTGGCGAGCTACCACTGCTCCACCCCGCATTTTTATATTTTATCTATTTTTGTATTAAATTGTCAAGTTTTTTAATGTTATAGTTATTTCTTTTTCAATCTCATCTATTTTATTTTTTATTTTTTCTTTATTTTTTTCCATATATGAGCATTCTTTTTTCAACAAATAAATGTTTTCATAGAGTTCAATAAGATAAAAAACTAGGACATCAACCTTATCTAACGTTTTATATTCACTTTGTATTTTATTGAATCTATCGTTTATTTCTTTTATAACCTTAGTTAATTCCTCATAAGGCAAAGAAGAATGAAGAGTATATGTTTTCCCAAGAATATTTACTTTATACATTTTCTCCTCTCAGTTTCCCTGAAAATTTTCTTTCAATAGTATCTATTATCATTTTTTCAAAATTTTCAATTTCTTCATTTATAAGAGTTTTATCAAAAGAACGAAATGAAACAGAAAAACTTATACTTATTTTCCCATGTGGAATATTTCCACCTTTATAAATATCAAAAACTTCTAATGTTTCTATAGGCAAAGATAACTTTTTTATTTCTTCTTTGACCATTTTCCAGTTTATATCTTCCGGTAATAAAAATGAAAAATCTCTTTTGGCAGCAGGAAATATGGGTAATTTTTTAAATTTTTTATCCTGATTTATAAACTTTGAAATTAATCCAATTTCAATTTCACAAGCATATATTTCTTCATTAATTCCATAAAACTTTTTTAGTTTATCCGAAACTAAAAATAAACTACCTATTTTTTCATTTTGATAGTAAATATCACAATTATTATTATCCTCAGCATAAAAATTTTCTGTCATTATATTTTCTATTTCTACTACTCCAAATTTCTCAAAAAAACTTTCTATTTTTCCTTTAAAATCAAAAAAAGTTCCTCTATTTAAAGACATAATCATAAGGGAATCTATTTCATTATATTTATCTCCTATCTTTTTATAAACTCTACCAATTTCAAATATTTCAAGTTCTTTATTCTGATGAGAAATATTGTACTTCATTACTTCTAACATATTAAATATTAATGAACATCTTAAAAAAGAAAAAGATTGAGAGATTGGATTTTCAATTTTTATTGCATCAAGTTTAAAATTCTCTACTAGTTTTTCAGAGATGAAACTTAAAGTAATAACTTCACAAAATCCAAAATTGACAAGAATTTCTTTTATTTTACTAATTGTATAATAGTTTGAATTATGAATGAAAGGTTTTAAATTTACTTTAGGCATTTCTAAGGGGATAGAAGAATACATACTATATTTAGCAATTTCCTCAACAATATCAATTTCTTCTTTCAAATCCTTTCTATTCTCCGGAACTTTTATCACATAAATTTTATCTTTTCTAAATTCCTTATATGAAAATCCTAATTTTTCAAATAAATTTCTTATAAATTCTTTTCTTACCCTTATGCCAATTATTTTTTCAACACTTTCCTTCTTAAAAATTATCTCATTCCCTTCATTAATCTGTTTCCCAGAAAAACTTTCCTTCCCGATTTTCCCACCACATAGTTCTTTTATCATTTTTGTGGCTCTTTCCATTCCCATTTTTGCTAATGAGACACTCAATCCTTTTTCAAATCTTATAGAGGCCTCTGATACAAGTCCTAATTTTTTACTACCTTTTCTTATAATTACAGGATTGAAATATGCACTTTCTATTAAAATATTTTTTGTATTAGATGTAACTTCTGAATTAATTCCACCCATTATTCCTGCAATCGCAATGGGTTTTTCTACATCCGCAATTATTAAAATATCTTCAACATCTCTTTCTTTACCATCAATAGTAATCAATTTTTCTCCCTTTTTCCCCTTCCTTACAATTATTTTTTCTTTTATTTTATCTAAGTCAAAAATATGAAGAGGTTGCCCAATTTCACACATAACAAAATTAGAAATATCAACTACTAAAAATGAACTTCTAAAGCCAACATTCTCTAATATTTTTTTTATTTGTCCATGTGATTGATGATTATCTATATCTTTAATTATTCTACAAGAATAATAAAAACAATCATTTTCATTTTCAATCTCAATAGGTATAAAATCTAAAATTTCTTCTTCTAACTTTTTTATTTCAGGGTTTTTTAAAGGAATTTTCACAAAAGGGGAAATTTCTTTTGCTAACCCCCAAAAACTTAAAAGATCTGGTCTATTTGCAGGTGTTTCAATTTCAAAAATAATATCATCGTTTTCCTCTTTAATTATCTTAGGGGTTAATCCAAGAATTTCAAGAAATTTAAAAATTTCATCTTTTTTAATTTCATCAATGAAATAATTTAATAATGTTTTATATGTATATTTCATTTTAGAATTGATTTAAAAACCTTATATCATTATAAAAAAAGTGCCTTATGTCATCAATACCATATTTTAACATCGCTAAACGTTCCACACCCATTCCAAATGCAAAACCAGTAAATTCTGAGGATTCATATCCAACATTTTTAAAAACATTTGGATGAACAATACCACAACCAAGTATTTCAAGAAATCCTGTATTCCCACAGGTAGAACAACCCTTCCCGCTACATATAACACAAGAAATACTTAATTCAGCACTTGGTTCTGTAAATGGGAAATAAGAAGGAGAAAAAATAAGTTTTACTTCTTTTTTAAAAAACTCATAAATAAAATAGGTTAAAATACCTTTTAGATGTGTAAATTTTATATTTTTGTCAACCATAAGACCTTCAATTTGATGAAACATTGGACTATGTGAAGAATCAAAACTATCTCTTCTAAAACATTTTCCAGGAGCAATTATTCTTAAAGGTGGTAAATATTTTTCCATAATTCTTACTTGAACAGGACTTGTATGAGTTCTTAGAAGAATATTATTTTTTTTATCTATATAAAACGTATCCCAAATATCTCTTGCTGGATGTTCTTCAGGAGTATTTAGGGCAGTGAAATTATAAAAATCAGTTTCAATTTCTGGCCCTTCGGCGACACCAAAACCCAATCTATGAAAAATATCCACTATTTCATCAATTACTTTTGTTATAGGATGTAAATTCCCTGTGAAAAATCTTCTTCCAGGAAATGTCAAATTATATTTTATCTCTCTTTTCCTTACTTTATTTTTATGGTCTTCATATAATTTGATTAAGTTTTTTTTAAGTTCATTAAATTTTGACCCACATATAATTTTTTCTTCTTTTGATAAATTAGGTATGTCTGTACATAATTGATTTAAAAATGATTTTCTACCCAGAAATTTTATCCTCCATTTTTCTAACAACTCTTCGTCAGTTATATTTTCTATCTCTTTTTTCCCTTCCTCAAAAAAATTTTCTGCTTTTTTAATTATTTCTTCTACCATATATACCTTTTTCCTTTATATAATAAATAACTTCATCCGGAATTAAATATTTTACTGATTTATTTTCAAAAATGCAATTCCTTATGTAAGTTGAAGATATATCAATAAAAGGGGAATGAATAATCATATATCTTACAGGATAATTCAATGAAAAATTCTTTTTCTCACTCCTCGGAGCAACAAGAAAAATAACCTCTTTTATAAGATTTTCTGCTTTAAACCAATTTGGAATATCATAAAAAGAATCCTCTCCAACAACAAGAAAAAATTGTCCATCAAAATGTTTTTTTAATTCCATAACAGTTTCATAAGTGTAACACACTTTATTTTTTACAATTTCAATATCAGATACTTTAAAAAATTGATTGTTTTTTATTGCTATTTCTATCATGTTTTTTCTATCATTTGAAGAAGCATATACTTTTTTTTTATGAGGTGGGATACCTGTAGGAATAAATAATATAAAATCCAAATCATACTCTTCCCTGGCTTTTTCAGCAACTATAAGATGCCCATAGTGAATCGGATCAAAAGTCCCACCAAAAATGCCAATTTTTTTATTCTCTAATTTGTCCATTTCCATAAACTACATATTTATAACTTGTTAATTCTTCTAAACCCATTGGACCTCTTGCGTGAATTTTATCTGTACTTATTCCTATTTCTGCTCCAAGACCAAATTCTCCTCCATCAGTAAATCTTGTGGAAGCATTATGATAAACAGCTGCTGAATCAACTTCATTTAAAAATTTTTCTGCTGTTTCTTTATTCTCAGTAATTATTGCGTCTGAATGATGAGTTCCATATTTATTGATATGTAAAATTGCCTCATCAACATTATTAACAATTTTTATAGAAATAATTAGGTCAAGATATTCGGTATACCAATCAATTTCTGTTGCTTTTTTTATATAAGGTAAAATTTTCAATGTCTCCTCACAACCTCTCATTTCAACATTATATTTTTTAAAAAGTTCTGCCATTTTAGGTAAGAAAATATTTGCTATTTCTTTGTGAACTAGTAATGTTTCTGTAGCATTACAAGTGGCAGGTCTTTGAACTTTTGCATTTAAAACAACTTTTAATGCCATATCTAAATTTACATCTTTATCAACATACGTATGACATACACCTGCATAATGCTTTATTACAGGAATATAACTGTTTTCTACTACTGTTTTTATTAATGACTCCCCGCCTCTTGGAATTATAAGATCAATAAATTGATAAAGTTTAAGTATGTACTTTACAGATTGCCTACCACCAGAAGTAATCAAGTTTATTGCATTCTCTGGAAGTCCTTTTTCTTTCAATACTGTTTTCATTATTTCAACAAGTTTAATATTCGTATTTTTAGCTTCTTTCCCTCCTCTTAAAATAACTGCATTACCAGATTTAATACATAAAATACTTGCTTCTATTGTCACATCAGGTCTTGATTCATAAATGATACCTATAACACCAATTGGCACTCTTATTTTTTCAATTTTAAGCCCGTTTGGTCTCGTTGTTTCCCATATTTTTTTCCCAACAGGATCTGGAAGTAAAATAACATCTTTAATTGATTTCTTCATTTTTTCTATTCTTTTTTCGTCAATTTTCAACCTATCTATAAAAGCAGATGAATAGTTCTTTTTAATACAACTTTCTACATCTTTATTATTCTCTTTTATAATCTCATTCTTACAACTATCAATTTTTTCAATCAGTGCTTCAAGAAAAGAATTTTTTTCTCTTTCTTTTATTTTAGATAGAATAAAAGTAGTCTCTTTTGTTAACTTAATTTTTTCCAAAATTTCATTTTTCCAGTCCATTTTTTTCATTGAGGATAAAAAATTGTTCCTATTTTTTCACCTTCTATAAGTTTTTTTATACAATAATTTCTTTTACCATTCAATATTACACAATATTTTTTCTTTGATGTTACAAATTTTGCTGCTTCAATCTTACTTTTTATTCCACCTATTCCCTTTGCAGAAGGTGCTCCTACTTTTATCAATTCTTCCAATTTACTTATTTCTTTCACTTCTTTTATCATTTTCCCCTTATTTTTTTTAGGGTCATCAGTAAATACACCATCAACATCTGAAAGAATTATTAATAGGTCAGCATCTATTAAGTCAACAACAAAACTTGAAAGTATATCATTATCGCCAAATTTTATTTCTTCTACAGCAACACTATCGTTTTCGTTTATTATTGGAACCACTCTATATTTAAGTAAGGTAAATAAGGTATTTTTTGCATATAATCTTCTTTCAGGGGTTGTAAGAACATCCCTTGTCAAAAGAATTTGTCCTACATTTAATCCTTCTTCTCTAAAAATTCGTTCATATACTCTCATTAGACGACTCTGTCCAACACTGGCTGCTGCTTGAAGCATATTTAATTTTTTAGGTCTTCTTTCCCATCCAAGTATTTGCATACCTGCTGCAATTGCCCCAGAAGTAACTATCACAACCTCTTTCCCTTTTTTCTTTACAAGATAACTTATTTGTTCCACTATGTGTTCAATTATTGATGTATCAAGACGGTTATTAGAAGTAGTCAAAACATTTGTCCCAATTTTTACTACAATCCTTTTGAGTTTAGAAAAAAGAGTTTTCCTATTCATTCTAAACTTTCCCTAAATATTTTAGCTCTTTTTAAAAACTTATATAACTTTTCTCTTTCGTTTCTTTTTAAAATTATCTTTAATTTATTGATTTCATCTTCAAATTTTTTTGTCCAATCTAAAATATTTATTTTATTCTCAAGAAATATATCTGTCCACATTTCAGGATTACTTTTTCCAATTCTTGTAGTATCAAAAAAACCAGAGCCGAAAAATTTTTTTAAAATTTCCTTATTTTTTTCTCCAACTGAAAGTAAAGTATATATTAAGAGATGTGGAAGATGACTTGTAAAACCAAGAATTTTGTCATGTTGTTCTGGGTCCATTATATAAACTTTACTACCAAGTTTTTCCCATAATAATTTTACTTTTTTCTTAACATTTTTATTGGTGTTTTTTGTCGGTGTAATTATTACTATTTTATTTTCAAAAAGTCCGTCTTTTATATTCTCAATTCCACTCTTTTCAGACCCTGCTATAGGATGTGAACCAACAAAATTAGAATTCTCACCTATAATTTTCTCAACATTTTCACAAATTACTTTTTTAACACTTGCCACATCTGTAAAAAAAATTTTTGGGTTTGTTACTTTTATAATTTTAATATAATTGTATAAAGCACTTATAGGTGTGGATAAAATTAAGAAATCAGTGTTTTCTATTAGTTTTTCTGGACAATCATAAAATTCATCAATTATTCCTTCCTTTAAAGCTTTCTCCATTGTTTTGATTTTCCTACTAAACCCAATTACTTTCTCTGCAATTTTTCTTTTTTTTATTTCAAGTGCTAATGAACCACCAATAACACCTAAACCTATTATTCCTATTTTTTTAAAATCACTCATATATTATCTTTTTCTTCCTTTTTCTTAGTAAAATATTGAAAAAGTTCAATGGGAATAGGAAAAACAAGTGTTGAATTTTTTTCTGCTGCAATTTCAGTAGCAGTTTGTAAATATCTTAATTGAATTGCCATTGGTACCTGTGATAAAATTTCTGCTGCATCTTTTAGTTTTTGAGCCGCTTGAAATTCACCTTCTGCATTTATAATTTTTGCTCTCCTGTCTCTTTCCACTTCTGCCTGTCTTGCCATTGCTCTTTTCATAGTATCGGGTAACTCAACTTCTTTTATTTCAACAATACTTACTTTTATTCCCCATGGGTCTGTCTGTTCATCTATTATTTGCTGTAATCTATGATTTATTTTTTCTCTTTCTGCAAGAATTTCATCAAGTTCAAGTTGTCCTGCCACACCTCTTAATGTTGTCTGAGCAATCTGCATTGTAGATAGTTGATAATTTTCTACTTCTACTACTGCCTTAACTGGATCCATCACTCTAAACCATACAACTGCATTTATCTTTATAGGCACATTATCTTTTGTCATAACTTCCTGAGGAGTAACATCAAATGTTACAGTTCTTAAACTAACTTTTACCATTTTTTCTACAATTGGTACCAAAAAAATTAATCCAGGGCCTCTTGCTCCAACCAATCTTCCAAGACGAAAAACAACCCCTCTTTCATATTCATTAACAATTTTTATAGCATTTGCTAAAATCATAAAAACAAAAACTGCTAAAATTATCCATCCCATAAATTCCTCCTTTTTAAATGATTATATATTAACCTAATAAAATTTGTCAAAACATTTCTTTTTAGTTTAAATATAGTAAAAACTTTATTCTCTTTATTTTTTGCAACATAGTTTTTTTGAGTTATATAATTTTTCTGAGATACTAAAAATAGAACTTAATTAATAGAATTTATTTTTTATAGATAATACTTGACAGAAAAAGTAGTACTTTGTATACTTGTAATACTATTAAAAAAATTAAAAGAAGTAAACCTAAAAGAAATTAATAATTTTAACAGGAGGCAAAATGAGTAAAGGGCCTAAATTCTATGGAAAGGTGCCTGTTGGACCAAAAGGACAAATTGTAATTCCTGCAGAAGCAAGAAAAGTAATGAATATAAAACCAGGAGATAAAGTTATCATTATGTCTGGGCCTCCACATCAAAAAAGGTCCATACATATTATTCCTGAAGAAGAATTTAATAAATTTTTAGAGTTTTTTGAAAAACATGTTCAAAATATGAAAAAATTTGTTTCTGAAAAAAAGAAGAATTCTCACTGAGAATAAAGATAATGCTTAGTAATAAATAATTAAAGTTTTTAAATCAAAATTGAATTATATGAAAAAAAATAACAGATTTAAGTGGAGTGATTTTAACATTTTCTTTCATTATTTAAAAAAGTATAAAAAAGCAGTTATACTTGCCCCATTATTCATGATTCTTGAAGTGAATAAGGATCTTTTCCAGCCAAAACTTTTATCTATAATTGTTGATGGAGGAATCATGAAAGGAAACTTGAAATTAATAATAAATACAGGTATTATTATGTTTTTTGTTGCAATAATTGGATTGTCTGGTGGGATTTTTTGTACAATATTTTCAAGTTTTGCAAGTCAAAATTTTGGACATGATTTAAGAATGGATATATTTAAAAAGATACAAAATTCACAATACAAAGATATCCTTAGATTTTCGCCTTCTTCTCTTATAACTC
>JAOAEP010000103.1 GCA_026416755.1 bacterium
TCGGTAGGAATGGCTCCTAACATTTATTATAGTAAGTTAAATATACATAACTTAATACTCCTTGCCCCTGGAATTGAAACAATTGGAAAAATGGAAGTGGATGGATATACTTTTGGTGGAACTTTTGGTTTACTTTATCGACAAAATAATTATTCAATAGGTGTAAAATATCAAACACCCTTTGAGATTAGATATAAAGGTAATTTTGATTTACATAACATAGGAAGTTTTAATGCAGAAACAAAAATAAACTTTCCTGAAAGATATGGAATCGGCGTTTGTTTTTATCCTGTTGAAAAGATTAAAATGGAATTTGATGTAGAACATTTTAAGTTTTCTTCTCTAAAAAGTATTTTTATAAATCCTGGTTTCATTTCACCATATGAAGTACAGAAAAACTGGAAGGATGTTTATAATTTTTATTTCGGGACAGAGTATAGAAAAAGTAAAAATTTGAAAATAAGAGGGGGGATAGCAAAATTAAATAGTCCAATTCCTGAAAGTACATGGGAACCGAGTTTACCCGATGCAGATACTATTATATTAACAGGGGGTACTGAAATAAAAACAAGATTCGGTTTTTTTGAATTCACAATTTTAATCTCAAATCCTAAAGAAATAAAAAAGGAGGATAGGAATTATGGAGGAAATTTCAAATCAGAAGGGTTTTTCTTCACAATCGGATTCAAAAGAGAATTCTAACAACCAAGAAAAAGAAACAATTCTTATAATAGATGATGAACTGGGACCAAGAGAATCTCTTAGGTTTATTTTTAAAGACAAATATAATGTAATTACAGCTGAGAGTGGAAGTAAAGGAATAGAAATAGTCAAAAGTAGAAAAGTAGACATTATAATACTTGATTTGAAAATGCCAGATAAAAATGGGATTGAAACACTTGAAGAAATAAGAAAGTATGATGAGAATGTTCCGATAATCATTTTAACAGGGTATGGAGATATGGAAGCCGCAAGAAAAGCAATGCACTATGGAGTAATTGAGTTTCTATCTAAACCATTTGAGGTTTTAGAAATAGAAAGAATAGTTGCAAAAGGTATTGAAAAAGGAAAAACTGTTAGAGAATCAGAACGTTTAATAAAAGAAATTAATTCTCTGAGAACAAGTTTGTTACAAAGAATTGAAGAGATAGAACATCTTGCAGTATTAGGACAAATGTCTAGCGAAATAATCCATGAAATTAATAACCTTTTAACTGTGATTCATGGATATACCCAACTTTTGATGGAAGAAGTAAACTCAAAACAACTTACAACTAAATACATAAGTATAATTGAAAACGAAATAAAAAGATGTAAAAATATAGCTAAAAATATTTTCCAATTAATAAAAGAAAAAAACGAGATTGAAAAAGTAAATATAAATCAACAAATAGAAAATCTTATAGAATTTTTAAATGAATCCAAACTCTGTAAAGATGTAAAGATTAATATATTTCTTTCAAGTGACCCACTTATAGTTAAATGTAATCCAAATAATTTATATCAGGCATTTTTAAATATAATTCTTAATAGTTTACAAGCAATTGGAAAAGAAGGTGAGATTTATATTGAAACGTCTAAAACTCAAAATGAAGCAATTATAAAGATAAAAGATACTGGGAAAGGAATTCCACAAAATCTCATAGAAAAGATAAAAGAACCATTTTTTACGACAAAGGAAGAAGGTGTTGGAATTGGCCTTCATTTAACATATAAAATTATAAAAAAGTATGGAGGAAGATTTGAAATAAAAAGTGAATTAGAAAAAGGTACTGAATTTATAATATTTCTGCCTCTTTCGCTGATATGAATTTAAAATTTTGAGCCGATTTCTATATTTATTTATTGTCCGAGGTGAAATCTTAATTCCAATATAACCAAACTTTTCTGCAATTTCTCTATCGGAAAGAGATTTAGATTCTCCTTCAATAATTTCTCTTATTTTTTGTTCAATAAATTTTCTACTTATTGAGTGTTTAAATTCAGAAGAAAATAAATCTCTAATTTTTATTAAACCATAGGAAGAAATAAGATATTTATTATTTACTGCTCTACTTATTGTAGAAACGCTAACATTTTTCTTTTCCGCAATATCTTTTTCTTTTAAAGGATGGAGGATGCCAGTTTTAAAAAAATCTTTTTGATAATTTACTATATCAGTAAAAATCTCTTCAAGGAATTTCCTTCTTTTTTCTAACATTTCTATTATCAGTTTTACTCTTTTTATTTTTTTTTCCAGTATTTTTTTTTCTTTAATAGATATTAAAGGTGAGTTCATATTTTTTTCATAGTCAAATTCAATCTTTATGAAAGGTATAATATGGTCTTTAATATAAACTTTTAAATCTCCATTTTCTTCCTTTATTTCTCCGTCTGGGATAATGAATTTCTTAATTTTTTGAGAAATATTTATTGGGAAAGGATTTAATCTCTTCAATTTCTTAATTTTTTTTTCAATTATTTCATGTTTTACTTTCAACTTTTTACTTATTTTATCTATTCCCCCTTTACTTAGTAAATCCCATTCTTTCTCAACTATTTCTTTTAAAAGTGTATCTTCTTTATAATATCTCTCTATTTGTATTAAAAAACATTCTTGTAAATTTCTTGCTCCTATACCAGGAGGGTCAAACGACTGAATAATTTTTAGTGCTTCTTCAACTTTTTTCTTCTCAACTTTTAAAATTTTACTTACTTCCTCAATTTCTATTTTAAAATATCCATTTTCTTCTAAATTAAAAATTATAAATTCGCATATTTTCATTAATTCTTCCTCTATGTTTGAAAAATATAACTGATCTAATATATTTTCATAAACTGAAGATTCATAAGGAATTTTTTCAACTTTATTCTCATCTAATTCAAAGTTTAGAAATGGATTTTCTTCCGCTTCTCTTTTTATAAACTCAATTATGTTATTATTGGAAAATTTGATAAAATCTAAGAATAATCTAGTTTGAGGAAGAAGTTTTAATTTTAAAACTACTTCATTTTTATTTTTTATATCCACTTTTTCAACCTTTTTAAATAGTATATAATATTTTTAAAAAGGAGGAAAATGGTCATATCTTTAATAGTTGTTGGATTAATGGGTTTATTTTTTGGCATATTTTTAACGATAATATATCTGAAATTTAAAGTTGAAGAAAACCCTCTTTATAATCAAATTTACTCTTTATTACCAAAAGCAAATTGTGGTGGATGTGGCTTTGCAGGATGTAGTGGGTTTGCGGAAAGTTTAATTGAAGGAAAGGTTACCCCTGACAAATGTGTTTTGATAGAAGCAAACTCTCTTGAAGAAATATGTAATATACTTGGAATTTTAAAAAAGGAAAAAGTTAGGAAGATTGCAAAAGTTTGCTGTTACGGTGGGATTAATGCAAAAAAGAAATTTGAGTATAAAGGTATAAAAACATGTTTTGCTTTAAGTACAATCTTTGATTCAAATTTTGAATGTATTTATGGATGTGTAGGGTATGGAGACTGTATAAAAGTATGTCCTGTTAAAGCAATTGAAATGGGAGAAAATGAAATTCCCATAATAAGTTCAGAAAAATGTATTGGATGTGGTAAATGTGTGGAGATTTGTCCTAAAAAAATAATAAAGTTAATACCTAAAGAGAAAGAAATTTACATCGCCTGTTCTTCTAATGACAGAGGTGCGTTAGTAATAAAAATATGTCAATCCGGATGTATAGGATGTGGAAGATGTGTTAAAATTTGTCCCAAAAATGCGATAATAATAGAAAATAATCTTGCAATAATAGATTATGAAAAATGTGATTTTTGTAAAAAATGTGTTGAAGAATGCCCACGGAAAATTATATTTACGTCGGAACTTTCATTGTTACATGCTTAAATGGAAGAAAAAAATTTTAAAATTGTTATTTCTTTTTTAGGTAAGGACTTTTATGGATGGCAAAAACAAAAAAACAAAGAAACAATTCAAGGATGTATTGAAAATGTTTGCAAAGAAATTTTTAATACAGAATTTAAATTGATTGGATGTGGAAGGACAGATAGTAAGGTACACGGAATAAATTATGTTGCCAATTTAAAAGTTAAAACGAGATTAAAAGCCGAAAATATTAAAAGCGCTTTAAATTCTAAACTGCCTCCTACTATTTATATAAAGGAAGTAAAAGAGGTAAGTAAAAATTTTCACAGTAGATTTTCTATAAAAAGAAAAACTTATAGATATGTTTTTACATTTCAAAAATCTCCATTTCTTACTGAAATTACCTATTATGTGAAAAATAATATTGATATTGAAAGAATGAAGGAAGCAGCAAAATTTTTTATAGGGGAACATAATTTTAAGGCATTTCAATCAAGTGGTTCAAATGTAAAAGATACAGTAAGAAAGATTTATAGAATTTCAATAAAAAAGAAAAAATTCCCCATTGATGAAGATATAGATTTGATTATCATTGATATTGAAGGCAGTGGTTTCTTATATAAAATGGCAAGAAATATTATTGGAACCCTAATTTATGCAGGAATGTATAAAATTTCACCAGAGGATATAAAAAAATTTTTTGAAATGCAAGATAGAAAATTGATTCCACCACCTGTTCCTGCAAAAGGACTATATTTTAAAAATGCAAAGTATTGAACTATTATTAAATGAAAAATTTAGGGAAAGATTTATAAAAGATTACCCTTTATCAATTTATACAAGTTTTAGATGTGGTGGTAATGCAAAATATTTAGTTTATCCAGAAAAAATAGAAGAAATCATTGACTTAATTAAAATTATAAACAAATTTAAAACTAAATTTTTAATCCTTGGAAAAGGTACAAATGTTTTAGTTAGTGACAGTGGTTTTGAAGGTATTATTATTTCCACATTAAAAATGAAAAAGATATCTATAGAGGATACAATAATAAAGTGTGAATGTGGAACTAAAATATCTGACTTACTCAAATTTTGTCTTAAAAACTCTTTAAAAGGACTTGAATTTCTAAGTGGAATTCCAGGAACCATTGGAGGCGCTGTTAAAAATAATGCTGGTTTAAAAGATAAATGGATATCAGAAAAAATTATTTCTGTAAAATATTTGGATATTATGAATCTTCGTATAATAAAAAAACAAAGGGAACAACTTTTTTTTGACTATAGAAAAAGCGAATTTAATGAAAATGATTTTTTATGGGAAATTGAATTAAATTTACAAAAAGGAGAGGAAAAGGAATTAAAAGAATTTATAAGAAAATTTATTGAAGAAAAAAAAGAAAAGCAACCGATTATGGAATATAGTGCTGGTAGTATATTTAAAAATCCTTATCCATTTTTTGCTGGCGAATTAATAGAAAAATGTGGCCTTAAAGGATTTCATATAGGTGACTGTTATATTTCTGAAAAACATGCAAATTTTATTGTAAATAGAGGAAAAGGGAAAGCCCAAGATGTTTACCAGTTAATAAAGTTAATAAAACAAAAAGTAAAGGAGAAATATAACATAGATTTAGAGTTAGAAATACAACTTATAGGAGATTTTAGATGAAAATAGCCATTTTATATGGAGGAGAAAGTCCAGAGAGAGAAATTTCTATTAAATCTGGAAGATGTGTTTATTTTGCTTTAAAGAAAAAGTATAAAACCAAACTATTTGACCCATCAAAAAAAAACTTTATAAAAGAATTTATCAAATTTAAACCAGATTTTGTCTTTATTGCTCTTCATGGTGGAATTGGAGAAAGTGGTGCTATCCAAGGATTTCTTGAAACTCTAAAGATACCCTATACTGGTTCAGACGTCCTCTCTTCTGCCTTGTGTTTAAATAAGATAATATGTAAAGAAATACTTTCTTTTAACAAAATTCCTACTCCCAAATTTATTGTAATTGAAAAAGGGAAAAATCCTAAGATACCTTTTAAATTTCCAGTAGTAGTTAAACCAGCAAATCTTGGTTCCACAATTGGTGTCAAGATAGTGGACTCTCAAAAACAACTTGAGTTGGCAATAAAAGATGCTTTTTCAATTGATAATGAAGTTTTTGTTGAGAAGTTTATTGATGGAAAAGAAGTAACAGTAGGAATTATCGGTAATCAAAATATTGAAGTTTTGCCAATAATAGAAATCAAAACAAAAAGTGGGTTTTATGATTATAAAGCAAAGTATACTCCTGGAGAGAGTTTTCATATTATACCTCCCAATTTACCAAAAAAAGTTATAAAAAAAATTGAAAAATTGGCAAAAAAAACATATAAAGTATTAAGATGTAGTGGGTTTGCAAGAATGGAAATAATGGTAGATAAGAAATTCAACCTTTATGTGCTGGATGTTAATACAATTCCAGGATTAACTAAAATAAGTTTATTCCCAGATGCAGCAAAACATAAAGGTATAGATTTTGAAAAATTGTGTGAAAAACTTATTATTTTGGGATTAGAAAAATGGAAGAAAGAATTAAAAAGTTAGAAGAAATAAGAATAAGAAGTTTAGCGAGAAAAAGAAATAAAATAAAGGCCTTTTTATTTTTATTTTTGTTTTTCATTATAAGTTATGGTTTTCTTTATACAAAGAAAAGAATTTTGAACTTATTATGGAATCTTGAAATATTTAAAATTAAACATATAAAAATATACCCAGAAAATAAAATAGAAATGCTAAAATTTTTAGAAATTGAGGAAGAGCAAAATTTATTATTTATTGATATAAAAAGTTTAATTGAAAAAATAAATTCTCTACCAGAAATTGAAGAATGCAAAATTAAAAAGGTTTTTCCATCAACTATTGAAATACATATTAAAGAAAGGAAACCGTGGAAAATCTTAAAATATGAAGATAAAAGTTTTTTAATTGATAAAAATGGAATTATTTTAAATAATTACAATGAAAATTCTTCTCTAATTGTTATATATGGTATAAAAATTAACGAGAAAGAAAGTAAAATTGAAGAGAGCGAAAAGTTGATTATTTTGAGTGAACTTGAAAAATGGTATAATTATTTTAACATAAAGAACTACTTTAAAATCAGTAGAATTGATATATCTAATTTAAATAAAATTGAAATTAGCGATGGAGAAAGATTTATATTACTTACAAGTGTAAAATTAAAGGAAAAAATGGAAAAACTTTCATTTATCTTAAAACAAATTAAAAAAAATTTTGAATATATTGATATGAGGTTTAAAGACGCATATATAAAGATTAGAAATGAAGGAACAAATAATTACAGTGGTTGACTTAGGAACAACAAAATTTTTTGGTTTGGTGGGGCTTGTAAGGGAAACAAGTATTGAGATTATAGCAAAAGATGTTATTAAAACAGAAGAAAATTGGTTTAGAAATGGAAGAATAGGAGATTTGAAAGGAGTAGCAAGTGGTTTAGTGGACTTACTTGATTCTCTCAGCAAACAATCAAAAGAAAAAATTAAAAGTATTACAGTAGGAATAGGCGGTGGACATGTTATGGGGAGGGTTTATTCAAAAAAGATGGAAATTTTACCTAAAGGAAGAACGATTAATGAAAATGATGTGGATTTTCTGGAAAGAGAATTAAAAAATCTTGTTTCAGGGCAAAATGGAGAAAATAGAGATATAATATACATTGTGCCTCAAGAATTTATAATTGATGGTAATCCGATCGCTGTTGGAAGTTCTCCAGTAGGGATGCATGGAAATACACTTGAAATGAAAGCACATATACTTACAGGAGAAATAAATCCTATCAAAAATATTGGAGAATGTGCAAAATTAGCTGGTGTAGAAGTTGATGCAAACATGTTTCCTTTTTCATGGGCTGTGGCCGAATCTGTTTTAAGTGACGAAGAAAAAAAAGCAGGATGTCTTATAATTGATTTTGGGAAGAATACAACAGATATTGTTCTTTACTGTGAGGGGAAAATAATTTTGACAGATTCTATTAGAGTTGGCTCATTTCATATAGATTTTGACCTTGCTTCAAAATATCATACTTCTTTTGAATTTGCTGAAGAATTAAAAAAGAAATATGCCTGGTGCGATTACAGAAGATTTAAAGATGAAAAAAAAGATGAAATAAAAATGGTTGAAATAGTAAATCCCAAAGGCAAATCTCTTGGTAAAGTTAGCATTGAGGAAATTTCAAAAATTGTCTTTTGGCGAATACAACAGATTTTTGAAGATTTAATTCTTAAAGAAAGAATTATGAAAACAGGATATTATCCAACAAGAATTTCAGAGGTTGTAATATCTGGGGGAGGAGTAAAATTAAAAGGAATTGTAAAACTAGTAGAGGATATTTTTCAATTACCAACAAGAATTGGCATACCACAAAAACTATTAAATCTTGAAAAGTCATTTCAAAAACCTGAATATTCTGCTGGAATAGGTCTTTTACTTCTTGCTTCAAAAGTAATGAAAGAAGATAATGGATCTTTTATGGAAAAAATAAAAAAATGGTTTAAGAAATGGTTATTCTAAATAGGAGGGGAAAATGGTTATCCCTATTGAAAATTCAAAAACTTTATCAACTATAAACATAAAAGCAGTTGGAATTGGAAATGCAGGTGGAAATATCTTATCAAGAATTTACAACAAAATAAATGGAGTACAGTTCGTAATTTTCAATACGGATGCTTTTGCTTTACAAAATGCAAAAGGTGATATTAAAATCCAAATTGGTGAAAAAACTACAAAAGGCACAGGTACAGGTAAAGATCCAGAAAAAGGAAGATTTGCAGCAAGTGAAGATAAAGAAAAAATAGCTGAAGCATTAAAAAATACTCAAATCCTTTTTTTAGTTGCTGGATTGGGTGGTGGCACTGGCACAGGAGGGGCTCCTGTTATCGCCAAAATAGCAAAAGATCTTGGGGCAATTGTGATTTCACTTGTAACTACTCCCTTTGACTTGGAAGGAGAAAAAATAAAACAGTATGCCAATGAAGGACTTGAGATACTTCTAAAAAATGTAGATACACTTATTCATATATCAAATCAAAAGTTGTATGAAATTGTAGAAGATAAAACTTCTTGTGAAAAAGCATTTGAAAAAATTGATGAAATTATTATGAATACTATTTCCTCTCTTTCAGATCTTATATATAAACCAAAACTTTTAGATATTGACCTTGCAAATATTTGTTCTGTAGTTGAAAATGCTGGAAGAGGAATAGTTGGAATTGGTTCAGGAAAAGGGGAAGGGAGGATAGAACAAGCAGTAAAAAGTACTATAGAAAATCCATTAATTGAAAAGAGTGAAATTATGGAAGCAAAAAATATTCTTATAAGTATAATTGGTAGCCCTGATTTAACTTTAAAAGAATTTAGAGAAGGGGTTAGTTTAATCCAATCAAGAATTTCAAGCCCTTCTACTTTCCTTGGATTAGCTACAGACCCCAATCTTACTGATGAAGTAAAGATAACTTTACTTGCCACTGGTATTGGTAAATCACCAACTCCTGTAGAAAAACCTTATACACCCTATCCATCTAAACCTAAAAAGTCGGAGGAATTACCATTAGATAAAGAAATAATAGAGGAAATTATTGATGAACCTATTTGGAAATCCAGAGAAAAAGGGGAAGAAATATGAAAATAGGTATATGTAATGAAATTTTTAGGGATTGGAAACTTGAAGATGTTTTTAATTATTTAAAAAAAATAGGTTATCAGGGAATTGAAATCGCTCCTTTTACAATAAGCGATGATATAAGAACTATCCCAGAAAGTAAAATTGAAGACATAATAAAAAATTCAGAAAAAACAGAAATAAAAATTATAGGGACACACTGGCTTTTAGTAAAACCTGAGGGTTTATCAGTTTCGTCTCCGGATAAGGATTTAAGAAAAAAGACAGCAGAATACTTAATTAAACTTGTAGAATTTACTTCAAAAATTGGTGGTGAAGTTATGGTTTTTGGTTCTCCTAAACAAAGAAGAATTCAAGAAGGACAGACATTTGAAGAAGTAAAAAATTATTTTAAAGAAGTAATAACACCAGCATTGGAAAAATGTGAAGAAAAAAAAATCTATTTATGTATAGAACCTCTAGCAAGGACTGAAACAAATTTTATAAATAAAGCTCAAGAGGCAATAGAAATAATTGAAGAAATAAATCATCCAAACCTTAAACTCCACCTTGATGTAAAAGCAATGAGTGATGAAGAAAAACCAATTGTTGAAATCATTCAGGAAGGAGCAAAATATCTTAAACACTTTCATGTAAATGATAAAAATTTACTGGGTCCTGGATTTGGAGAAATTGATTATAAGCCAATAATTGAAAAACTAAAAGAAATAGGTTATAATGGGTGGTTATCAGTAGAAGTTTTTGATTTTACACCAGGTCCAGAAGTCATTGCAGAAAAAAGTATTCAATATTTAAGGAAATTTTTATTTTAAAATGGAGTTAAAATGGATAAAATAAAAATAGGAATTGTTGGTCTTGGAAGGAGTGGATGGGGAATTCATTGTAGAATTATTTCTCAATTACCAGATTTATATGAGATTGTTTCTGTTTGTGACGAAGATAAAAAAAGATTGGAAGAGGCGAAAGAAAGATTTAAATGCAAGACATATAATAACTTTAATGACTTTTTAGAAGATGAGGATATTGAACTTGTGGTAATAGCAACATTTTCACATCTCCATTCAGAACAAACAATAAAAGCTCTCAAAAAAGGTAAAAACGTAATATGCGAGAAGCCAATGGCAACAAGTTTAAAGGATGCTGAGGAGATGGTAAAAACTGCTAAAGAGACAGGAAGAATTTTAACAATATTTCAAAATAGAAGATATTCTCCTGATTTTCTAAAAGTAAAAGAAATTATTGATTCAGGAGTGATAGGAAGAATAATCCTTATAAAAATGCTTTACCATAATTTTGGAAGAAGATGGGATTGGCAAACTTTAAAGAAATATGGAGGGGGATTATTGAACAATTGGGGTCCTCATTTGATTGACCAAGCATTACAGTTATTTGGGACTTATGAAGAACCTGAAATTTTTTGTCAAATGGAAAAGACATTAACACTTGGAGATGCAGAGGACCATGTAAAAATAATTTTAAAAGGCAAAAAATCCCCAATGATTGATATAGAAATAACTTCTTGTTGTTGTTATCCTCAAGAAAATTGGTTAGTAATGGGAACAACAGGTGGGATAAAGGGAACTATGACTCATTTAGTATGGAAATATTTTTATCCTCATGATTTACCTCTCAGAAAAGTAGAAGAAAATCCAGTGCCTGATAGAAGTTATAACATAGAAAAAATTCCATGGCAAGAAGAACAAAAATGGGAGATTGAAGAAAAAGACAAAGATTATGAAGTTAATTTTTACAAAGACCTTTATCAATCAATTAAAAATAATAAACCATTAAAAATAACTCCTGAAAGTGTACTAAGAGTTATTTCGGTAATAGAGAAATGCCATAAATTGAGCGAAAGTTAAAAAAGGAGGGTTAAAATGGCGAAATTTATTATAAAAAATGAAAAAAGAGATTGGTTTAATTTTCCAATGAAGGTTGAATATGAAGAAGAAAATTTAATATTAAAAACAGAAGAGAAAAAATTATTTACTCAAATAGATGAAGAGAATAATAAAAAATACTTAGTGTTTCTTCCTGGGGAAATAAAAAAAGATACTGAAATAGAATTTGAACTTGAAAAAACAGATTTGGTACCTGAAATTGTGAAAATCAAAGACGATAAAAATGGGAAAGTTGATGTTTTTATAAATGAAACTTTATTTACAACTTATAATTATTCAGAAGAGAATGCACGACCATTTTTAAATCCAGTAATAGGTCCTGGAGGAAAATCAATGGTAAGAAAATCAGCAAGTCCAGGTAACCCTGAAAAATTTGATCATATTCATCACAGAGGCATATGGGTTGCTCATGGAGATGTAAATGGAACAGATAACTGGTCTGAAGAAGAAGGACATGGGAAAATAATTCATAAAGAATTTATAAAACTTATAAGTGGGCCTATATTTGGTTTAATTCATTCACTTAATTATTGGGTAGATAATAAAAATAGAAAAATTCTTGAAGAGGAGAGAATAATAAAAATTTATAATTTACCACCGGAACATAGAATAATTGACCATATAATTGTTTTAAGAGCAACTGAAGGAGAAGTAATTTTTAAAGATACAAAGGAAAGTGGATTATTAAGTATAAGAGTAAATCCTGAAATGGAAGGTAGAAGAAAAGGTCTTATTACCAATTCTTATGGAGCAACTGGAGAGGAAGAATGTTGGGGTAAAAGGTCTTTCTGGGTTGATTATTCAGGAGAGATTGAAAATGTGAAATGTGGTATTACAGTATTTGACTGGCCAGAGAATTTAAGATATCCAACTTACTGGCATG
This sequence comes from bacterium, assembly GCA_026416755.1. Lineage (GTDB taxonomy): Bacteria > Ratteibacteria > UBA8468 > B48-G9 > JAFGKM01 > JAMWDI01. Next base: position 12,303 of record JAOAEP010000103.1, read on the forward strand.
TTAGAGATTATGGACTTTTCAGTGCTAATTTTTTTGGTCTCTCAGATTTTTATAATAATAAAAAAATCTCAGGAACTTATATTTTACCTTATGGAAATGAGTTAAAACTTCTATATAGAATCTATATACACTCAGATGATTGCGAAAAAAGTAAAATCAGTGAAAAATTTTTAAACTTCCTTTATCCTCCAAAATTAGAAATAAAATGAATGTAAGAGAAAGAATTTTAAATACTTTCAATAATTTTAAAGTAGATAGAATACCCTTTTTAACATATCCTTTTTTAATTCCTTCTGGTGAAAATGAAAGAGATTTAAGAAATAATGGTTTGGGATACTGGTGGATTATTTCACCTTTAGTTATTAAGAATAGGACCTTAGAAAGAATAACAACTTATTTTTACCAGAATGGCAGAGAGTATATAAAAAATACTTTTAGAAGTAAATATGGTGAAATTTATGAAATTTATGACACAGAAGGTGCTTATGGAACTTCTCTGAGAAAAAAATTTTTACTTAAAGAAGAAAAAGAATTTGAAATTTTTGAAAAAATTTTAAAAGATGAAGAAATTGAAATAAACAAAAGTCTTTATAAAGAAATTAAAAAAAATCTGGGAAATGATGGAATTATAGTATCCTGGATTCCCAAATCTCCTTTTCAGTCACTGCTTTATGAATTAATTGGTCCTGAAAATTTTGCTTATTTAATTTATGACTATTATGATTTATTTCTTCATATGTATAATGTGCTTCTTAAAAGATATTTAAAAATTTGTGAATTACTTTCAGATACAGAATTTGAATTTTTTGAGATTGGAGATAATATAACTAGTGAAATGATTGGTCTTGAAAGATTCAAAAAATTCGTAATCCCTGTATATGAAAAAGTTTGTGAAATCTTTCATGTAAGAAATAAAAAAGTTGGTTCTCATATGGATGGAAACCTAAAAATTTTAAAAGAAGAAATAACAAAAACAAAACTTGACTTTATTGACGCTTTTACTCCATATCCAGATACAGATTTAACTTTGAAGGAGGCAAAAAAAGAATGGAATAATAAAGTTATAATAATAAATTATCCCTCTTCTGTGCACATAAGAAGCGAAAAAGAAATAGAAGAGATTACAAAGAAATTAATTGATGAAGCATTTCCTTGTGATAAATTTATAATAAATATTACTGAAAACATCCCATCTGAACATTGGAACAAAAGTTTGAAAATTATAAATAACATTCTTATAAAATATGGAGAGGTCCCAAAAGGAGGGCAAAAATGGACTATCTGATGGGTATTGACATAGGAACAACAGGTGTTAAGACTGTCGTCATTGATATTTGGGGTAATTTAAAAGGAACTCATACTATAGAATACCCCTTAATAACTCCAAAACCTGGATGGGCTGAACAGAGCCCAAGTGATTGGTGGAATGCAACTATTAAATGTATTAAAGAAATTTTAAAGAAGTTAAAAATTAAAGGTGAGGAGATAAAAGGAATTGGATTAACAGGTCAAATGCATGGTGCAGTTTTTCTTGATAAAAACAATAATGTAGTTCACCCTGCAATTTTATGGTGTGACCAAAGAACACACCAAGAATGTGAAGATATAAATAAAATTGTTGGAAAAGATAAAATTTTTGAAATTACATGTAATCCAGTATTAACTGGTTTTCAAGCACCCAAAATTTTATGGCTTAGGAAAAACAGATCAGATATTTACAAAAATGTAAGGAAAATTTTATTACCTAAGGATTATATAAGATTTTGTTTAACCGGTGAGTTTGCAACGGATGTTTCGGATGCTTCTGGTACCTCTCTTTTTGATGTAAGGCGAAGAAAATGGTCAGAAGAAATTCTTGAAAGATTAAATATTCCTATTGATTTATTGCCAAATGTCTATGAAGGGACTGAAATTACAGGTCATATAAAAAAAGATGTAGCAAAATTAACTGGGCTTAAAGAAAAGATACCAGTTGTTGCGGGGGGAGGAGATCAAGCAGCAGGTGGAGTTGGAAATGGAGTAGTTGAAGAAGGTCTTGTATCTGTTACTATCGGAACAAGCGGAGTAGTCTTTGCACATTCAGAAAAAGTAATAGTTGATCCAAATGGCCGTCTTCATACTTTTTGTCATGCTGTTCCTGGTAAATGGCATTTAATGGGAGTTATGCTTTCTGCAGGGGGTTCTTTTAGATGGTTAAGAGATAATTTATGTGAAGAAGAAAAAAAAGAAGCAAAAAGGAAAAAAATAGATCCTTATGAAATAATGACAGCAAAAGCAAAAAGTGTTCCTGTTGGTTCAGAAGGACTTATTTTTTTACCATATTTAACAGGAGAAAGATGTCCTTATCCAGACCCATATGCAAGGGGTGTATTTTTTGGCTTATCTTTAAAACATACAAAAAATCATATCATTAGAAGTGTAATGGAAGGAATAACTTTTGGATTAAAGGACTCTGTTGAAGTAATGAAAGAAATAAATTTACCTATCGGGGAAAAGTTTATTGCAAGTGGTGGTGGAGGTAAAAGTGATTTTTGGTGTCAAATGATGGCAGATATTTTTGCTAAAGATATTATTAGGCTGATCTGTCAGGAAGGAGCACCATTTGGAGCATGCATACTTGCAGGAGTTGGTATTGGTATATATAAAGATGTCAAAATTGCTTGTAAAAGTATTTTAAAAGAAAAAGATATTTTTAAATTTGAAATGGAAATAAATAAAAAATATGAAAATTTCTATAAAATTTATAAAGAACTTTATCAGGAACTTAAAAATTCTTTTGACAATTTAGCAAAAATTTTATAAAATTATTCATTCAAAAAATTAAAATTAAAAGGAGTAAAAATGGAAAATAAAGGTGTCTTTTTTGGAGTTGGCAGAAGGAAAAAAAGTGTGGCTATTGTAAAAATGAAAGAAGGTCAAGGAAATATTATAATTAATAAAAGGCCCTTTGAACAATATTTCCCGTTATTCTTTCAACAAGAGGAAGTTATAAAACCATTAATTGTAACTGACTTAAAAGATAAATTTGATTTTGAGATTAAAGCAGAAGGTGGAGGTATTACAGGACAAGTAGACGCTATTAAACTTGGAATTGCAAGAGTATTAGCGAAATATGACCCCTCATTAATACAAAAACTCAAAGAGTATGGACTATTAACAAGAGACCCAAGAATGAAAGAAAGGAAAAAATACGGACAAAAAGGTGCAAGAAAGAAATTCCAGTGGACCAAAAGATAAAAGTTGGAATATTTGGTGTAAGTGGATATGCTGGACAAAAACTTTTAGAAATTCTTTTAAATCATCCTTTTGTTGAAATTACAGAATGCTACGTTGCTCCTGAAGAAGGTACTCCACTATTAGAAGAAATAAATTTAAAATTCAAAAAAAGAATAAATTTAAAGTGTAAAAACATACCTGATTGGGAAAGTATAGAAAAAAACTGTAATTGTATATTTCTTGCTCTACCACATATAATTTCTATGGATTTTGTTCCTGAAATTTTAAAACTTGAAAAAATTGTTATTGATTTAAGTGCTGATTATAGATTCCAAAATTTAGAAAATTACGAAAAATGGTATACAAAACACAAAAATCCCGAACTTTTAAAATTAGCAGTTTATGGACTTCCGGAGATAAATAGAGAAAAAATAAAAAAAGCAAAACTTATTGCAAATCCTGGTTGTTATCCTACTAGTGTAATTCTTGGAGTTTTACCTCTTGTTAAAAATGATTTGATTGAAAACAAAATTATAGCAAATAGTGTAAGTGGAGTATCAGGTGCAGGTAAAACCCCTTCTTTTTCTAATATTTTTGTTGAATGCAATGAAAACATAAAAGCATATAAAATTGGAGAACATCGTCATCAACCTGAAATAGAAGAGATTTTAAACAATTTTGGAAATAAAAATTATAATATTATTTTTGTCCCTCATCTTGCACCATATAACCAAGGCATTTTATCTACAATTTATGTTGAATTAAAAAAGAAAATGAGACCAGAAGAAATACAAAATTTGTATGTTGAATTTTACGAAAATGAACCATTTATTAGAATTATGAATTATGGAGTAAGTGCTTCAACTAAAAATGTTTATGATACAAATTTCTGTGATATTGGGATTAAATTAGTTGACGAGAAAAATCTTGTAATAACCACTGCAATAGATAATCTTTTAAAAGGAGCAAGTGGTCAAGCAGTGCAAAATATGAATATAATTTTTGGGTTTAAAGAAACAATACCTTTTTTTATTTAGAAAAGATAAAAATGAAATTGGTTTTTCTTGATAGGGATGGAGTGATTTCTATTTTTACACCGAAAGATTATATTAAGAAATGGGAGGAATTTGAGTTTATACCAGAAGGGATTGATGGATTAAAAATTTTAAATGATAAAGGATATAAAGTTATAATAATTTCAAATCAGTCAGGTGTTAATAAAGGCCTTTTTACTTTAAATGATTTAAATGAAATTACAAACAATATGATTGAAGAATTGAAAAAGAAAGGAATAAATAACATTTTAAAAGTTTATTATTGTATTCACACAAAAGAAGAAAATTGTGATTGTAGAAAACCAAATATAGGTCTTTTTAAAAAAGCAGAAGAAGATTTTGGGAAAATTAATTTTTCGGAAACATATTTTATTGGAGATACAGATACCGATGTTATTGCTGGTAAAAATGTTGGTGCAAAAACTATCCTTGTTTTAACTGGGAAGATAAAATCAAAAGAAGAAATTGAGAATTGGGAAATAAAACCAGATTATATTTTTAAAGATTTAAAAGAAGCAGCAGAATTTATAACAAAAAAGGGAAAATAATGGAAAAGTATGATGTAATTGTTATTGGTGGTGGACCTGCTGGATATCCATGTGCTATTAGATGTTCTCAATATGGAAAAAAGGTCCTTTTAATTGAAGAATTTGCTCTTGGAGGTATCTGTTTAAATAGAGGATGTATTCCTACAAAAGCCCTATACTCTATCTCTGAAGAAATCTATTTTTCAAAATATAGGTCAGTTGAGAAAAAAATTAATTATGAATGGAAAAATATATTAAATGAAGTTTTAAATGATGTTATTTTAAGATTAAGAACAGGAATAAGTATGCTACTTAAAAGTTATGGAATTAATGTAATAAAAGGAAAAGCAAAATTTAAAGACGTAAAAACAGTTGAAGTAAATGGGAATAATTTTATTAGTGAGAATATTGTAATCGCAACTGGTTCTTCTTCTTATATTCCTGAATGTTTTAGAAATAATAAAAGAGTTATAACTTCAGACCATATATGGGAATTTCAAAAACTTCCTGAAAGTGTTGCTATAATTGGAGGTGGTTTTATAGGATGTGAATTTGCAACAATTTTAAATAGATTTGGTGTAAAAGTAAAAATTTATGAAATGATGGATACACTTTTACCTGGAAAAGATAGGGAAATAACCGACTTTTTAAAAAATTCATTTGAAAAAAGGGGAATTGAGGTTATACTTAATCAAAAACTTGAAAGTTGTGATATGATAGAGGCAGAAAAAATTTTTATATCTGTTGGAAGAATCCCTAATATTCCCGAAATTGAAGGACTTGAGTTTGATAAAAAAGGGATTAAAACAAATGAAAAATTGAAAACAAATATAGATGGGATTTATGCACCTGGAGATGTAAATGGGAAATACCCACTTGCTTATGTTGCAACAAAAGAGGGGGAAATTACTGCTGAAAATATATGTGGAAGAGAAAAAGAAATGAATTATGATTTTATACCCGAAGTCATTTTTACAGATCCAGAAATAGGAGTTTGTGGACTAACCGAAGAAAAAGCAAAAGAAAAAGGTATTGGGATAAATATTGGTAAATTCCCCTACTCTGCATTAGGTCGTGCGTATGCTGATAAAAAAACAGATGGATTTTTTAAAGTAATTGCTGAAAAGGATACAGAAAAGATTATCGGAATTCATATAATAGGGAAAGGTGCAACTGAACTTGTAAGTTTTGCTACACTTGCTATTGTTAATGAATTAAAAATAAAAGATATTGAAAAAATATTATATTGTCATCCTACTTTTGCGGAAGGAATAATGGAAGCAATAAATGATATAAATAAAAAAAGCATACATCTACCCCCTAAAAAACAATTTTAATTTATAATGTTTTTTTCAATAGATTGCATTACCATTTCATAAATGTTAAAAATTTCTTTAAATTTAAGGTTTTTAACTTCCTTTTTTATATTTTGAGTAAAATAAAAAAAATTAACTATTGTTTTTAAATGAGAGATAAATTAAAATTATATTTTCAAAGAGAGAAATTATGAATATGGAAAAATTATTTGGAGCAGAAATACAATATTTTCGACTTGAAGAGAAATACTGGGAGAAGATTATAGAAAAATTGAAAGAATCTGGATTAAATTATGTTTCTTCTTATGTTCCTTGGGGCTTACACGAAATTAAAAAGAAATCCTTTGATTTTGAAGGTAAAACTTCAAAAAAATCAAATTTAATTAAGTTTCTTGAAATAGTTAAAAAATATAAATTAAAACTTGCTATAAGACCAGGTCCTTTTATTTGTAATGAATTTTTATATGGAGGATATCCAGAGAGAATAGTAAAAGAGAATACTAAAATTTTTGTGCTTGATTACCAAAATAGAACAACAAAAGGTTATTGGATTCCAAAAAAAGAAGGGTCACAGCCTTCTTATTTACATCCTGATTATCTTGAAGAATGTGAGATATGGATATCGGCAGTGTCAAAAATTATAAAACCATATCTTTCAGTAAATGGTGGCCCTATTGAAATGATAAATCTTGATA
>JAOAEP010000106.1 GCA_026416755.1 bacterium
ATTGTAAAGTATATAAGAAATGTTAAAGGTAATAAAGTTTTTATTACTCTCTTTACTTATTTATGGTATTGTGATTCCTTGTGGACAGAAGACCCCAATAAAACAAAGCCTTGATAATCCCAACCTTTTGACCAAAGAGGTTGTGTTTGACGGGGAAGTATCGTCTTTCCAATTTAAGGTTTCAAAGGTAGGCAATGCTTATACTACTTTTTCCTTGATGGATAATGATTATAATTCATAAAGGTATTTTTATGAGAACACAAAGAAATAAAACAGCAGAAGATACAAAACGGAGATATAATAGAAATTAGTGGGGTTTTTAATATATAGAGGTACATATCGGTTTTTTAATGAGATTGAAGCACTGGATATAAAAAAGAAAATTACTAGATGGACATGAGGGAAACAGTAGAAACGTAGAAATTAGAATTCATGAATGATGAAAAATTAAAGAGTTTTGATAGTTATATTTTAGAAGGATGTTTTAAAAGGAATGAGAGAGATAATTAAAAAATATTATCCTGTATTCATTATAGAAATCGCATGTATCAGCTATCTACTTTTTCAAGTTATTTTTGCTTTGTCTAGAAAAGGGAAAGAAGGGGTTATAATTTTAATACAAAAATACCTACCTTTTTTACCTAATTTTTTTACCATATTTATTCACTATTTCCCTAACTGGATATTTACAGAATATGGAATTGCAAGTTTTTATTTATTCATTATTGTGTTATTTTTTATAGGATATTTTTTAAGTATAAGAAAAATTGATAAATTTACACCTCTTTCAATAATAACATGTTCATTTCTCTTTTGTTTTTCTTTTTTTTTCTCCCCACCGGGAAAGCATCACGATATTTTTTTATATATTTTTCAAGGAAAAATAGTGGCCCATTATAGGGCTAATCCTTACTACGCAGTCCCTTCTACATTTTCTAAAGATGCTTTTTATCGTTTTGTTGGCTGGAAAGATTTTCCATCTGCATATGGACCTTTTTGGCATTGGTTAGAAGCTTTATTATATCTAATTGGCGGAGAAAACATTATTAGTCAAATAGCGGTTTTTCGTCTCTTTATTATTTTTATCCATCTTGCAAATTCAATCTTAATTTATCTTATTTTAAAACATATTTTCCCTGACAAGGCAAAAAAGGGCATGGTTTTGATGGCGTGGAATCCTCTTTTACTAATTTTGGGTCCTGCAAATGCCACAAATGATAATGCAATGATTTTTTTTATGCTTATGGGAATTTTATTTTCTTTGAAAAACCGAATTTTAATCGCCTCTTTATTTCTTATCTTATCAGCAATGATAAAAATGTTTTCAGGAATTTATATTCCTTTTCATTTAAAAATTCAGTGTAAGGAGAGTAATTTTTTTCTAAATATTATAATTATGTTGATTACTCTTTTTATAATTTGGTTGCCTTTTTATCAAGGAATAAAAACTTTCTTTATTCCATTTTGGATGGCAAAAACCTCTCATTATTCAATAACTTTCCTTTTTCAAAGTTTTATAGAAATAATGTATCCTCAGTATTTAAAAATTGCTACTTTATTCTTCAAGTTATTTCTTTCCATAGGATTTTTATTTTTTTACTTTTATATTATACGAAAAGTAAATAATTTTAATGAAAGTATCAGAGGTGTTTCTGTTTTATTTTTCTTTTTACTTAATGTTTTTATTCCTGCAAGAGCGACATGGTATATTAGTTGGTTAATCCCTTTTGCTATATTATCAATGGAAAGAAGGATTATATTTTTAACTTTATTGCTTACATTAACTTCTCTTTTATCTGGAGTTGTTTATTATTTTACTCATTCATATGCAAAAGGTTATCAATCTATTTCAATTCTTATAGACATATTTATTCCTTTAACCATATCTTTAATTTGGAAAATCTGGAGAAATATTAAAAATTCACGGTAATTACGAGGTCGGACCTCGCTAAACGGAATATTATTTTTTCTGTCGGAATACTTAACTTGCTTTAAAGGGTATTTTTTTCTGGAGGACGGGGCTAGGTATATTTATAGGAGCACAAAGGAGAGGTTGTATTATTTTTCCTTTTTCTGCTTTAGATGCTATTTTTTAATTTGAAAGAAATTTAAATTTGACAAAAATTAGTATGTATGGAGTATATTATTATGTGTTTTTAATCTAAAAAATGAACCTGATTTTAAAAAAGTATGAATATTATTTTAAATACTGTCGTCTCACTTTTATTACTTATTGGATGTGGTTTTTTATCAAAGAAGTTGAAGATTTTAAAAGAGGGAGATGAGAAAGTTTTTGTTTCCTATATTTATTATTTTTCTTTGCCTTCCTTATTTATACTTACAATTTCAGAAATAAAATTTACAAAACAGATTATAGTTTTTCTTATCGCAGGGGTTGTACCAATTTTAATTTCCCTTATTTTATACTCCTTAATTTATTTGGTTTTTCATATAAAAAGGGATGTTTTTTACTTGTTGTCTTTAAGTACAATATTTGGAAGTCTTGCATTTTTTGGTATTCCTTTTGTAATTTTTGTTCTTCCAGAAACTGAAAAAATTGCAACTTTAATGGCTGCTTTTGTTTCTGCAGTTGCGGTTTTTATTTCTATTGCAATGCTTGAGTTTTATAGAGTAAAATGTGTTTTTTCAGAATGTCTTCCAAAAGTTTTTAAAAAACTTTCAAAAAATCCATTGATAATTTCATTATTTATTGGTCTTTTTTTTTCTATTTTAGATATTCCTATACCAAGTATAATAAAGAGAGTATTGGATATGTTTGGGAAAACTACTGCAGTTATTTCTATGTTTATGCTTGGAGTGTTTCTTCAAGGGAAAAAATATAAAAATTTAAAACTTGCTTTATTATTAAGTATGCTTAGGATGTTTTTTTTACCTTTTATTGCATTGGTAATTTCTAAATTATTTTATTTAAGTGAAGTTGAAATAAAGGTTATTGTTTTAATGAATGCTATGCCTCTTGCAGTTTCAATGATTATATTAAGTGAAAGATACAAGTTCTATGAAGGAGTTATATCTTCAATAATTTTGATTTCTTCTATTTCTTCAATAATATATCTATATTTTTGGCTATACATTGTCGGTTTTTAATTTTCGGTTTTTTAATCGGGTGAAAAGATTAAATATTTACCTAAACCAAAAGATGTATTTTTGCCAATGTGGATATAAGAACCTGCAGATATTAAAGGATAAAATTTCCCGATATTTCCCCTATACTCAATCTCTCCTAATATCCCTCCCATTTTCATAGTTGTTTTTTGTCTTGTTGAATATCTTTTATAATCAATCCATTTTAAACTACACCTTCCAATTTTCACCTTTTCTGCATCTTCTAAAATTTCTGAAAAATTATTCTTTTCTTTGTAATCACACCAAAAATATAAAATTTGTGAAACTCTTCTTAAAATTGCTTTTATAAATACAGAAAATTCTGGAACCTGAATAAATCTACCTTCATTTTTTATTTTTGTTGGAGTTATAAATTTTATTTTTATGCTTTTTATATCTTTACATTCAATTTCAAAATTTTTTTCTTCAATTTTTTCCATAAATTCATTTCCAATTTTAAAGATATTTTTTTCTGTTGGATATTTTTGGAACACACTTTCAATATAAAATTTCTCTCTGTATTTTCCAAGCCCTGTTTTACCAAGTTCTATAAAAGAAAGAAAAAAATAAGGAAAGTATTGAATGGCCTCTCCAAAAAGTATAAGGTTGAATTGGAAGTTTTCACCAGTTTTATAAAGGTTTTTTCTCTCATTTGGAAACTCAATAACATAGGGTCTTGGTATTTCTTCTACTTTTTCATTTTTATTTTTAATTTTTGGTTCAAAAAGTTTTATATAAACACAATCTTGAATTAAATTACATTCTTTACAAACAATCTCTTTTTTAATACATATATTTTTTTTAAATGCATATCCAAGTGCACCTCTAATTGTCGCTCCTCTGAAAAAAGGCAGATTTAATTCATTTTCCGGAGATAGAGAAAAGTTTATTATTGAAAATTTAAGATTTTGGAGAAACTTAAAATCCATAAGAAAAATTTATAATGAAAATGTAAGTATGTCAATTTTTATTCTATTGCAAAATAAGTCCTTATGTCTAAATTTGTTAATCCAAGTTCTTTTGCCTTTTTTACAACTTTTCTATATTCTTCTGGAGTTACTCTTCTTGATATTTCAGGATAATCAAAGGCCTTATAATGGGGGGTGTACTGAGGCATTATGTTTACATAAGTATCCTTTGGTAAATTCTCTGCTATCCATTTCAATATTTCTTCTGAACCTGCAACATTGTTTGGCATTACAAGATGTCTTATCATAAGTCCTCTGTATATTATTCCATCTTTTTCTGGTTTTGCTACTCCAACCTGTCTATGCATTTCAAGGATTGCTTTTTTTGTAAGTTCTGGATAACTTTCTGCTCCTTGTGAATATTTCTTTGCTATTTCCGGTGACCAGTATTTAAAATCAGGTAAGTATATATCAACAACTCCATCAAAAAATTTAAGTATTTCAACTTTTTCCCATCCACTTGTATTATAAACAATAGGTAATCTTAAACCTTTGCCTGCTGCAATATCTATCGCTTTTAAAATATGAGCAGAGTAATGAGTGGGAGTAACAAGATTTATATTATGACAACCAATTTTTTGAAGTTCAAGCATAATATCCGAAAGTTTTTCAATTGTTGTTCCACACCCTTTTCCAAGATGACTTATTTCCCAGTTCTGACAAAATATACACCTTAAGTTACAGTGAGTAAAAAATATTGTGCCTGAACCACCTCTTCCTACAAGTCCTCTCTCTTCACCAAAATGAGGGAAATATGAAGATATTAGAAGTTTTGTACCTGGTGCACGACAAAAACCAGTTTCTCCTTTAATACGATTTACTCCACAATTTCTTGGGCATAAAGAACACTTTTCCATAAGTTTCCATAGTTGTTCTGCTCTTTTCTTTAATTCTCCGGATTTATGAAGTTTTAAATAGGCAGGTTCAAAATTTGAATTAGCAATGGCTGACATTTCAAATCCTTTCTTTTTAATTTTTTTATTTTCTTCTCCTTTTGAAACAACCCATAAAAAAGATAGATAAAATAAAATGCTGCCGACTAAAATATACTTTCTCATTTTTGTACATTATTATACCTTGTTTTTAAGGTTTAATACACTAAATATTTTTAACAGAAATATTATCAAGCAAGTATAGGGTAAACCAATTACTGGCAAAAGAAATAAACTCCCTAATAGACCACCAATACATCCTCCAATTAGGTCTGAACTATAAAGAATACCTACTGTTTTGCCTAAATTTTCTTCATATTTCAAATATATATTGTTTGCAATTGGAAATTGAACTCCAACAAGAAAACCATTTAAAAAAGAAAAAAACAAAAATAAAAAAATTGGAAAGGCAGGTTCCTGAATAAACTTCAAAATAATGAATAAAGTTAAAGAATAAAGAATTATTGATATCTCGGTTGTTATAAAAATTCTTTTAATTTTTTCAAATTTTTTTAAAGTCAAGATTGAGAATCTTGAACCAAATATTAAGCCAACCATAAAAGAAGTTGTGAGAATTCCAATCCAGTAAAAAATAAAACCATAAATTATCTGAAACATAAAAATAACTAAAAGGTTAAATATCATCCCAGAAAAACCAGTTGTAAATATACTAAATGGAATAAATTTGTAAAAAGAGGTATTCATTTTTTTTGAAGTAGTTAAATTTATTAGGATTAGCATAGATAAAAGTATAAAAAGAATAAATATGTTTCTACTTAACACTTCAATAATTTTAAAAAAAGGTCGCAAATATGAAGCAAAAATTGTATTCCAATAGGAAAGTGAGTAAAATAGACCTATAGGTTTAAAATCTCTATTTATATCTATATATTTTAAATCAACAATTTGGTCAATATAGAGTTTAAACCACCCAGGATGAAGAATATAATCAAGATAAATAGTTTGATTTTTATATTCCTTATTTTCAATTTTTTCTGTCCATAAAAATTCACCATTTTTTGATGCAAGATAAAGAAAAGTGCCTGTTCCAGGGAATGCTCTTACTTTTGGGATTTTATTAGATGAAAATGGATTATTAAAAACCAAACTGAGTGTTTCATAAATACACTTATGGAGTTTTTTTAATTCTTCTGTAAGATAAGTTAGAGAGCCATATATACCAAAAATCAAAATTCCTTTTTCATTAAGTTTATTTTTAACAATAGTAAAGAATTCCTTTGTAAAAAATCTATTTGATTGAAGATTTGTAAGATCAGAAATTCCAATAAAAATCAAATCATATTTTTCTTTTGTTTTATTCATGTAAAATCTTCCGTCTTCATTAATTATTTTTACTTTTTTATCGTTTAAAACTTCAATTAAATTAGGTGGTAATTTTTTTATAATTTCTATAAGAAGAGGGTCTATTTCCAAATATTCAATAGATTTTACAGTTTCGTATTTTAGAATTTCTTTTATCATTTCAAAGTTACCTGATATAATAAGAACTTTCTCAGGATTAGGATGGAGAGATGCTGGTAAATGGACAAACTCTTCTACATAAATTATGTCTGGAACAGGTATAACAAAATGAGGTACTCCATTAAGGAAAAAAGTATATTGTCCTTCATTTTCACTTACACATATATTTCCATAGATTGAGTTTTGATAATTAATAATATTAACACCGGACCATTGTTTTGATATGGTAATTTTTTGAAACTTATCAGAAAGTTTTGTAGAAATAGCATAAATACTTAAAAGAAATAATAGAATTGAAAGAATTTTAATTATTTTAGTAATAAACCCAATTTTACGGGAAAAATAAAAAATTATTCCTATAGAGATAAGAAAGTTGATAGATGATATTAAAAGAGAAATCTTGAATGAATGAAAATAGCGAATTAAAATATATGTCCATATTACTCCACCTAAAATTGTTCCTGTTGTTTCATAGATATATGTAATTGCTGGAGATTTTTCTTTTTTATCTATCAACTCAGAATAAATTTTGCAAGAGAATGTAAAGAGTGCTCCATGGATAAAAGAAGGTATAGAAAGTATAAAAAATGAAGAATAAAAAATTTGAAAAATACTTACTGGTTGTGCAATTGAAAGACCTATAATTTTTTTAAGAATTCTGACTAAATAAATGCTGAATGGAATATAAAGTCCAAAAACTAATGTTAAAATTGAAAAATTTTCATTTTCTTTTAAAAATATATTTGATTTTTTCCCTACTATATAACTTCCAAGACCTTCAAAAATTAACCAGTTTGTTAAAATAATTCCAATAGATAATTCATTCCCTGAAAAGATAATCAAAAGTTCTCTTAAAAGTAACATCTGAGCACAAAAACCTGAAAATCCATTTATCAATATTGCAAAATTTAAAAATTTTCTTAATATTTTCCTCTCCATCGTTAATTTATCTTAATAAAAATATCTCATTCTGTAAATATTCTGGAGGAGAGAGTTTGGCAAAGAAAAGATAATTTGACTTTTTATTTTTTTTGTTTTAAAATGTTAACTCCATGAAAATTGCAATATCAGGAAAAGGTGGAACCGGAAAAACAACTATATCTACTTGTTTAACCCAAATTTTTTTAAAAAGGGGTAAAAGGGTAATTCTAATAGATGCAGATCCTGACTCAAACATTAAGACAACTTTGAATATTAAAGAAGAAATAATTCCCTTAATTGAACTTAAAGAAATAATTGCTGAAAGAACTGGAACTACTCCTGGTGAAAGGGCGATTGTTTTTAAAATGAATCCAGAAGTTGATGATATTCCTGATAGGTTTTTCTATAAAAATGGAAATTTGTTAGTTGGAGTTCTTGGAACTGTTAGAGGCGGAGGACTTGGATGTATGTGTCCAGAAAATGCTTTTTTAAAGGCAGTTTTAAGAAATCTGATTTTAAAGAGAAATGAGGTTGTGATTATTGATATGCCTGCTGGTATTGAACATCTTGGAAGAGGGACAACAGAAGGGATTGATTGGCTTTTAATTATTACTGAACCAACTGAAAAAAGTATTGACACAACAGAAAGAATAGAAAAACTTGCAAAGGAAATAAAAATAAAAAGAATAGGAGTAATAGGTAATAAAGTAGAATCTGAAGTTGAGAGAAATTTTATCTCTGAGAAATTAAAAAATTTAAATATTCTTGGTTTTATTCCATATTTTCAAGAAATTAAAAAAGGAGAAATTGAGGGGAAAACACCATGGGAAGTTGTAGATAAAATTTTGGATTATTTTAATGAAATTGTAGAAAAATTGGAGGTAAAAAATGGAGAATAAAAAAGTTCTTGGAGAAACATATAAAGAAGGCAAACCTCAACAACCACTTAAGTGGAAAAAGTTTGAAAATAGAGATGAATTAATAAAATTTATAAAAGTTAGTGAAAGGTATTGGTTTGGTGAAGGTTTTGGAAGTGAAAAAAGAAAAACGCCTGCATAAAAAGGAGAAAATATGGATGAATTAAAACTAAATTACACAGGTAAAATAAGAGAAGTTGAAATAGGTGTTGGAGAAAAGAAAGTTAAAGTTGGTGGACAAAATTGTTTAAATTTTCATTTTTTTGAAGGAGAAATTCCAAATAAACCGGTAATATCTTTTGAGGTTTGGGATAGTATACCTGAGGAATGGCCTGAGATTTGCTCGGCTCCTTATAAGGATGTTTTAAATGACCCTTTAAGTTGGGCAAAAAAATGTGTAAATGAGTATGGAGCAACCTGTTTAACTATATTTTTAAGTTCAATAGACCCAAATGGTATGAATAAAAGTGCTGAAGAAGTAAAACCTATAGTTGAAAAAATTGTTAATGAAATAGATGTTCCTTTGATTTTTTTGGGGATGTGGCAATGTGGAGAAGGATATAAGTGTTTTAAAGATGGTATGTGAAGTAGCAGGTGGGAAAAATGTTGCAGTTGGTCCTGTTTGTGATAAAAATTATAAACAGATTGGAGCAAGTGCAATTGCTTATAAACAAGTAGTAATTGCTTCAACTCCAATTGATGTGAATCTTGCAAAACAACTAAATATTTTATTACTTGAACTTGGTGTTCCTGAAAATAAGATAATAATGGACCCAACAGTTGGTGCTTTAGGTTATGGTATTGAATATACTTATTCTGTTATGGAAAGAGACCGGCTTGCAGGGCTTTTACAGGGAGATGATAAACTTGCTTTTCCTTTATATTGTTATTTGGCAAAAGAAGTATGGAAAATTAAAGAAGTTAGTATTCCGGAAGAAATTGATTTTAAACTTGGGAAAATAAAAGAAAGAGGAATTATGTTTGAAGCATTGACAGCGACTTTGCTTTTGCTTGCAGGAGCAGATATTTTGGTAATAAGACATCCAGAAACAGGTAAATTGATTGAAAAATTAATATCTGATTTCCAAAAATAAAGGAGGATTTGAAATGGAAAAAGTTTTAAATGAAGTATCTCTCCTTGAAGAAAGGAAAAAATCACAAGAACCACATTGTCGTTTTGGAGTTCTTGAAATTTGTTGTCGTCTCTGTGCTATGGGACCCTGTAGGATTACACCAAAATCTCCAAAGGGAGTTTGTGGAGCAAATGAAGATACTATTGTTGCGAGAAATCTTTTGAGGAAAATAGCGGTTGGAGCAAGTGCACATTCAGACCATGGAAGGGCAGTTGCAGAGACAATTATAAAAGTTGCAAGGAAAGAAGCACCTGGTTATGAAATTAAGGATGAATTTAAACTTGTAAAACTTGCTATGGAATTGGGAATAGATATAAAAGATAAAAAAACAGAAGAAATTGCACTTAAAGTAGGAGAAATATGCCTTTCTCAATTTGGGCAACAAGAAGGTGAGTTATTATTTACAAAAAGAGCACCAATAAAAAGACAAAAGATATGGAGAGACTTAGGAATTACACCAAGAGGGATAGATAGAGAGGTTGTTGAATCTTTACATAGAACTCATATGGGAACAGACCAAGATTTTTATAATTTAATGAAACAGGCGCAGAGATGTGCCTTATCTGATGGGTGGGGCGGTTCAATGATAGCAACAGACCTACAGGATGTTTTATTTGGAACACCAGAACCAATTTTAGGGAAAGTTAATTTGGGTGTATTAAAAGAAGATTATGTTAATATAATTGTTCATGGACATGAACCCCTTTTATCTGAAATGATTGTTGTTGCTTCTGAAGACCCAGAACTTATAAATCTTGCAAAACAAAAAGGAGCGAAAGGAATAAATATAGGTGGAATTTGTTGTACTGCAAATGAAGTTTTGATGAGGCATGGAATATCAATAATAGGAAACTTTTTAAATCAAGAGATGGCAATAAATACAGGAGCAGTAGAAGTAATGGTTGTTGATGTTCAATGTGTTATGGCTTCTTTGCCAGAAATTTCTACTTGCTTCCATACAAAAATTATAACTACATCTGAAAAGGCAAAAATACCAGGAGCAATTCATATTCAATTTACAGAAGAAAATGCACTTGAGAAAGCAAAAGAAATTATTAAGATGGCAATAGAAAATTTTGAAAATAGAAAAAAAGAAAATGTTATAATTCCGGAAAGTCAAATGGACCTTGTTGCAGGTTTTTCTTATGAAAGTATATATTATATTCTTGGGGGAAGATTTAGAGCATCATATAGACCGTTAAATGATAATATAATAAATGGGAAAATA
>JAOAEP010000128.1 GCA_026416755.1 bacterium
GCTTTTGTAGAACAAATAAGTGAAACAGTTGGAGAAGATGGAAGATATATTCATTTAGGACTAACTTCATCAGATGTGATAGATACTTCCTTTGCATTAATTTTGAGAGAAGCTGGAAATGAGATTCTTAATGATATTGAAAAGTTAATTTTAATATTAAAGAATAAAGCAATTGCCTATAAAAATGTGATAATGATAGGAAGAACTCATGGAATTCATGCAGAACCTGTGACACTTGGATTTAAAATTGGTACCTGGTATTTTGAATTTTTGAGAAATAAAGAAAGGATGCAAAGAGCTATTGAAGAAATAAATGTTGGAAAGATATCAGGGGCAGTTGGAACCTTTTCTAATATAATGCCTGAGGTTGAAGAATATGTATGTAGAAAATTTAACTTATATAGAGAGAGATTTTCAACTCAAATAATATCAAGGGATAGGTATGCATATTTCCTTTCAACAATTGGTGTCATTGCATCCAGTTGTGAAAAGATTGCTTTACAGTTTAGATTATTACAACAAACAGAAATATCAGAAATTTTAGAGCCTTTTGGAAAAGGACAAAAAGGTTCATCTGCTATGCCTCATAAAAGAAATCCAATACTTTGTGAAAGAATCTGTGGACTTGCGAGAGTTATTAAAAAAAATGTAAATGTAGGACTTGAAAATGTTGCTTTATGGCATGAAAGAGATATAAGTCATTCCTCTGCTGAGAGAATAATTTTACCTGAATCAACTATTCTTCTTGATTATATATTAAACCTTCTGATTAGAGTAATTGAGAATATGGAAATAAACTTAGAAAATATTGATAAAAACTTGAAAATTTTACAAAATGTATATTTTTCACAAAAGTTATTAAATACTCTTGTTTTAAAAGGTGTTTCAAGAAAAGAGGCATATGAAAAAATACAACAGATTTCTTTTGATGCAATTAATAATAAAAAGGATTTTTGTGAACTTATAAAAAAAGATAATTCCATAACTAAATATATAGATGCTCAGGAACTTGAAAAAATTTGTGATATAAAAGAACTTTTAAAAAATCTTGATATTATTTTTCAATATCTTCAGGAAGAAAAATGAAATATATCCTTTTTACACTTCATGGTTATTCAGAACTTTTTAAAAAAAGAGGAGAAAAAACACTATTTGAATTCGCTAAAAAAGAAAACTTTGAAAATTTTATGGGGAATGGGTTCTGGGGATATACAATATTGGAAAAGACAGTTGAAAAAAGTTATTTTAGTTTTTTAAATATTGGAGAATCTTTTCCAGGAGAAGGTTTTATAAGGGCTTTAAAGTATTCTATCTCCAAAAAAGAAAATGACAATTTCTTTTTATGTCAATTTGTATTTAGTAATGAAAATTATATTATTGAAACCGATATTTATCTAAATCCAAAAGAAAAACAAAAACTACTTGAAGAGATTGCAATAACACAAAATGATTTTGATTTTTTCATCTTTAAAGAAGATATTTTATTAAAATACAATTGCCCAAATTTACCTTTAATAGAGAATTTATTCCCTAATAAAATAAAAAATAAGTCAATAAACGAACTTCAATATAAAAAAGAAGGTTTTGAAAAAATAAATAAACTTATGACTGATTCTTTTAAAATTTTAAATAAAAGTATAATAAATAAGGTAAGAATGGATTTAAATGAACCGGTGGCTAATTTTTTATATGTTTATGGAATGGGGAAATTAAAAGAAAAAATTGATGTCTATGAAAAAATAAAAAAAAGAGTATTGTTTTATTCTAATAGTGAAATTTTAGAAGGATTAAGAATTTTTTTTAATATTGAAAAAGTTCATAAAATTCCAGAAATTGAAGAGGGAATACTATATTGGTTTAATTTTTCTTTAAATTTAAATGATTCACCCTCTATATGGGTAAAAAATTTTGAAATATTTGCAAAAGACGTATTGGAAAAAATACAATATAGAGAAGATACAAGGTTTTTATTTATCTTTGACCCATTTATGAATGAAAATTATGAATATGAAAAATCACTATCTATTTTTCTTGCTGTCAATTTTTCAAAAAAAATAAAAAAGAAATATAAAAATTCCGCATTTCTCTTTAAGAACTTCATAGATTAATGATAAAAGTTTATATAGCAATTGGAAGTAATAAAGGTGAAAGAGAAAAAAATATAAAAATAGGTATAAAAGAGATAGAGAAGTTTGTTAAAATTAAGAAAATTTCGGCTTTTTATGAGAATCCACCTGTAGAAGCGAAGGGAGGGAATTTTTTAAATGGAGCAATAGAAATTTTGACAAGTATAAATCCATATATTCTTTTAAAAAAATTAAAATATGTTGAAAAAAAACTTGGTAGAAAGTTTCCACATAAAAAAGGAGATGAAAGAGAAATTGATTTTGACATAATATTTTATGGCAAAGAAGTAATTATAACTAAAACTCTTAAAATACCTCATCCAAAATATAAAGATAGAGAATTTGTTTTAAAACCTCTTTTAGAGATAAATTCTGAATTATTAGACCCATTATCTAACAGAAAATTAAAAGAAATATATGTTCCCTGACTTTATAAAATTTTTTTTAATTCTTGAAAAAACTACTTCTTAATGGATTTAGGTTTGACATAAAATTCATAAAATGTTAAAATATTTTGTTAAAATGGAGGGTTCTTTTAATGGAGAAAAAAGATGATTTGATTTATGATGCATCAAGTATCCAAGTTCTGGGTGGAATAGAAGCAGTAAGAAAAAGACCTGCAATGTATATAGGAGATACTTCTACAGGAGGATTACACCATCTTGTGTTTGAAGTTGTAGATAATAGTATAGATGAAGCAATGGCTGGTTTTTGTAATGAGATAAATGTAGTTATTCACCCAGAAAATATCGTTTCTGTAGAGGATAATGGTAGAGGGATTCCCGTAGATATTCATAAGATAGAAAAAAAACCCGCTGTAGAAGTTGTTATGACTACTTTACATTCTGGCGGTAAATTTGATAAAAAAGTTTATAAGGTTTCTGGAGGGTTACATGGTGTTGGTGTTTCTGTTGTAAATGCTCTTTCAGAATTCCTTGAAGTTGAAGTTAAAAGAGATGGTAAAGTTTATTATCAAAAATATGAAAGAGGGAAACCAGTTACTCCTTTAAAAATTATTGGAAAAACAGAAAAAACAGGAACAAAAGTTACATTTAAGCCCGATGAAGAAATTTTTGAGACAATTGTGTTTGATGAAAACATATTGATAGCACGTCTTAAAGAATTAGCTTTTTTAAATTCAGGAGTGAAAATTATATTTACTGATAAAAGAAAGAACATAAAAGAAGAATTTAAATATGATGGGGGTTTGATTTCTTTTGTAGAATATCTTAATGAAAATAAGAAAGTTCTTCATGCAAAACCATTTTACGTTAAAAAAACAGAAGAAGATATAGAAATTGAATCTGTATTTCAATATAATGATGGATATAGTGAAACAGTTATTTCTTTTGCAAACAATGTCAATACAAAAGAGGGTGGGACCCATTTAACAGGATTCAGAAGTGGACTTACAAGAGCAATAAATGAATACGGAAAGAACAATGGATTTCTTATTGATATGAGTTTAACTGGTGAAGATATAAAAGAAGGATTAACTGGTATAATTGCAGTAAAATTACCAGAACCTCAATTTGAAGGACAAACAAAAGCGAAACTTGGTAACTCAAAAGTAAGATTTATTGTAGAAGGAGTTATTTATGAAAATGTTCTTACTTTTTTGGAAGAAAATCCAGAGGCAGGAAGAGAAATACTAAATAAGTGTATTGCCACTGCAAAAGCAAGAGAAGCCGCAAGGAAAGCAAGAGAATTAACGAGAAAAAAATTACTTGAAACAGGTGCACTTCCAGGTAAACTTGCTGATTGTTCAATTAAAGAACCTGAAAAAAGAGAATTATTTATTGTAGAAGGTGATTCAGCCGGGGGAAGCGCAAAACAAGGAAGGGAGAGGACTTTTCAAGCAATTTTACCTTTAAAAGGAAAAATAATTAATACTGAAAAAGCATCTCTTGAGAAGGTTCTTAATAATGATGAAATAAAAACAATCATAAGTGCAATAGGGGGTGGTGTAGGTGATGATTTTGATATAAGTAAAGTGAGATACCACAAGATAATTATAATGACAGATGCAGATGTAGATGGTGCACATATAAAAACATTACTTTTGACTTTTTTCTATAGACAAATGACGGACTTAATAAAGCATGGTTATGTATATATAGCCCAGCCGCCCCTCTATAAAATTAAAAAAGGTAAAAAAGAATTTTATATAGAGACAGAAAATGATATGGATAAAACTATTGTTCAATTTGCAAAAGAGAGAATTAAGATTTTTTTAAGTTATGATACAAAATTAATAGAATATAATGAACAGATTTTGACACTTTTTGAAATAAGTAAGAGAATTTCGGAAATAATAAAGACATTGACGTTCAAAGGATTAGATATTAAAAAAATTATCTCATTTTATAAAAAAAATCAGAAAATGCCAGGTTTTTTTGTAAAGTATAATGATGAAGAAGTATTTTTATTTGATGAGGAAGAAGTTGGAGAATATTTAAATAAGAAGGGAGAAGAATTTGATCTTTTCTCAGAGAGTGAAGGAAAGAAATATAAACTTATTGAGATATATGAAGCAAAAGAATTAGAGAAAATATTTAAAAAATTGGAAGAAATGAAGATAAAAGTTGATAAAATTTTTGATAAAGTTTTCATCATAAAAGATGAAAAAGGGAAAGAAGAGAGAGTTTCAATTACTGAAATATACGAAACTATAAAGGAAAGGGAGAAAAGCAATTTCGTCATTCAAAGATATAAAGGACTTGGGGAAATGAATCCTGAGCAATTATGGGAAACCACAATGAATCCTCAAACAAGAAGATTAAAAAAAATTACTATAGAAGATGCAATAAAAGCAGAACAGATGTTTACTATTTTAATGGGAGAGGTTGTTGAACCAAGAAGAGAATTTATTGAGAAATATGCAAAAGAAGTAAAAAACCTTGACATTTAAGAAAGGAAATTATGGATGGAGAAAAAATTATAACAGTTGGTATAGAAGAGGAAATGAGGGAGTCCTATCTTGATTATGCAATGAGTGTTATCATAGGAAGGGCTCTACCAGATATAAGGGATGGATTAAAACCTGTTCATAGAAGAATTTTATATGGGATGCTTGAACTTGGTTTAGAGCCAGGTAAACCCTTTAAGAAATCAGCAAGAATTGTTGGAGAGGTTATGGGTAAATATCATCCTCATGGGGATGCACCAATTTATGAGGCAATTGCAAGAATGGCACAAAATTTTTCTTTAAGATGTCCTTTAATTGAAGGGCAAGGAAATTTTGGATCAATTGATGGAGATCCCCCTGCAGCGATGAGATACACAGAGGCACGTCTTGCCCCAATTGCTATGGAAATGCTTACAGATATTGAAAAGGAAACTGTTGATTTTATTCCAAATTTTGATGAGTCATTGATGGAACCAACCGTTTTACCAAGTAGAATTCCCAATCTTTTGATAAATGGTTCTTCAGGAATAGCAGTTGGTATGGCTACAAATATTCCACCTCATAATTTATCAGAAGTTATAGATGCACTTATAAAATTAATTGATAATCCCGAAACAACTATAGATGAAATAATAAAAATTATCCCAGGACCAGATTTCCCAACAGGTGGAATGATATGTGGGAAAGATGGAATAAGAACTGCGTATAATACAGGTAAAGGCATAATTATTTTAAGAGGTCATGTAGAAGTTGAAGAAGAAAAAAATAAATTAAACATTATTGTAAAAACAATCCCTTTTGGAGTTAATAAATCAAATCTTGTAGAAGAAATAGCAAATCTTATTGAAAATGGAAAAATTGGAGGGGTTAGTGAGGTAAGGGATGAATCAGATAAAAGTGGTATAAGAGTAGTTCTTGAAGTAAAGAAAGGAGAAAATGTTGATATAATAATAAACCAACTTTATAAACATACACAATTACAGACATCCTATAGCATAATAAATCTTGCCCTTGTTAATAGACAACCCAAATTATTAAACCTAAAAGATATGCTCCAACTTTTTTTAGATTTTAGACAGGAAATAGTAATAAAGAGGACTAATTATGAATTAAAAAAAGCGGAAGAGAGACATCATATTCTTCTTGGATTAATAATTGCTCTAAATAACTTAGATAAAGTTATTGATTTAATAAAAAATTCCAAAAATATAGATGAAGCAAGAGAAAAATTAATAAAGAGTTTTAAGATTAGTGAAATACAGGCAAATTCTATTTTAAGTATGCCGCTTTCAAGATTGACAGGTTTAGAAAGAGAAAAAATATTAAAAGAGAGAGAAGAGTTAGAAAGAAGAATAAAAGAATATAAAGAAATTTTAACAAATTCTGATAAAGTGAAGGAAATAATAAAAAGTGAACTTCTTGAAATTAAGGAAAAATATGGAGACGAAAGAAAAACCGAAATAGTTGAAAGTATTGAAGAGTTTGAAGATATTGATTTAATTAGACCAGAAGACATAGTTGTTACAATTTCTTATGAAGGTTATGTGAAAAGAACAAACCTTGATTTGTTTAGGAGACAAAGAAGAGGAGGTAAGGGTTTAATCGGTGCTTCTACAAAAGAAGAGGACTTTATAAAACACCTTATTTTAACCTCTACGACCGATACATTACTATTTTTCTCGAATAAAGGGAAAGTGTATTGGCTTAAGGGATACTTGATTCCTGAAGGAAGTAGAGTAGCAAAAGGGAAACCAATAATTAACCTTTTAAAAATTGAACCAGGAGAAAAAATTTCAACAGTAATTCCAGTTAGAGATTTCTCGAGGGATAAGTTTTTAATTATGATTACAAAAAATGGTCTTATTAAAAAAACATCTCTTGCAGCATATAGTAAACCAAGAAAAGGCGGAATTATAGGTATTGATTTAAAAGAAGGAGATAAACTTATTGATGTTAAACTTACTGACGGGAATAACTATATCCTTTTAAGTACTAAAAATGGATTATGTATAAGATTTTCAGAAAAGGAAGTTAGACCAGTTGGAAGAAATGCTGTAGGTGTTATTGGAATAAGATTTAAGAAAAAAGACGATGAAGTAGTGGGTTCTGAGATTGTTAAACCTGAAGAAGAAGGCAAAACATTACTTACAGTTACTAAAAGAGGTTATGGGAAAAGGACATTTATAAAAGAATATAAACTTCAACATAGAGGAGGAAAAGGAATAATTGATATAAAAGTTGGAGATAAGAATGGAGATGTTATAGGTACAAAGATTGTTTCAGATAAGGATGAAGTTATTTTAACTACAAAAAAAGGAGTTATTATAAGGATTAGGGTTTCTGACATAAGAATTGTTGGAAGAAATACTATTGGTGTAAAACTTATAAATCTTCCTTCTGATGACGAAATAACAGATTTAACGAAAGTTGAAAAAGAAAATAATGAAGAAAATTAAAATTATAAATCATACTGCGGATATAGGAATTGAAGTTTATGGGAAAACAATAGAGGAAATATTTGAAAATTCTTTAAATGGGCTTTATAGAATAATAGGGGTAAAATCTAATGGTTATGAGAAAGAAATTGAAATTAATGTGTGTGCAGATGAGATAGAGGGACTTCTTGTAAAATTTTTAAATGAACTTATATACTATATTGAAACTCAGAAGATAGCAGGTAAAATAATCAAAATTAAAATAGATAGTAAAGAAAATAGATATAACCTATATGCTAAATTGAAAATGGGTAAGATAGAGAAAATTACAAAAGAAGTGAAAGCGACTACTTATCATAATTTGAAATTAGAGAAAATAAATGATGGATATAAAACATCAATAATTTTTGATTTGTAAAAAGTGAGGGAATATGAAGAAAGAAGAAAAAAAGTATTTTTTAGATTTATTGGAAAAAGAAAAAGTAAAAATATTTAAAAATCTCTCCTACGCTAAGGAAGTTCTTGAAAGAGGGGAAAAAGGTATTCCTACTCATATTGCAGATTATGGAACAGATGAATTTGAGAAAGACCTTGAACTTGAATTATCAAGTTCTGAAAGCAAAATTCTTGAAGCTATCAATAATGCGATAAAAAAAATCACAGATGGAACTTATGGAATTTGTGAAAATTGTAAAAAACAAATTTCAAAGGAAAGATTAAAAGCAATCCCTTATGCTAAATATTGTATAAAATGTCAAATGGAAAAGGAAAAAACGTGAAAATAAAAATTTCTCTAAAAATCTTTCTTCTATCTTCCTTTCTCTCTACTTTTTTTGACCAGATTACAAAATTTTTTATTGTAAATTTTCTTGAAAAATATGATGGAAATTTGAATATCACTAGTTTTTTTTCCTTATCGCTAGTTAAAAATAAAGGAATAATTTTTGGGTTTTTTAGTTATGAAAAAGCAAAAATTTTTATAATTTTTTTCTCAATTACAGCAATATTTTTTATTCTTTGGATTTTATTTTTAGGGAAGACAGAAAAATATTATCAATTCTCTTTGGGACTTATAGTTGGTGGAATTATAGGTAATTTGATTGATAGAATAAAAAATGGTTATGTAATTGATTTTTTAAACTTTCATTTTTGGCCAGTATTCAATTTCGCTGATAGTTTCATTTTGATAGGAATTATTTTATTTTTTATAAGATATTCACGAGGATAGAATGTATCCTATTTTTGTTAGAATAGGAAATTTTGTTATATATTGGTATGGTGTCTTAGTTGCGATAGGTGTTTTTATATCTATCTCAGTATTTCAAAAAGAAAGTCAAAAGGAAGGTTTTGATGAAAAATTTATTTCACAAATAACTTTTTGGACAATTATTTTTGGTATATTTGGTGCTAGATTATTACACATATTCGTTAATATTTTCTATTATATTTTAAATCCGTCAGAAATATTTAAATTAAGAAATGGAGGACTTGCTATTGAAGGAGCAGTATTGTCTTCACTTATATTTATAGTAATATTTACAAAAATAAAAAAAATTTCTTCAATAAAAATTTTAGATACTATGTCAATTGCTGTACCAATTGGTCAATCAATAGGAAGAATTGGTTGTTTTTTAAATGGATGTTGTTATGGAAAAGAAACAGATTTTATTTTAGGGATAAAATTCCCTTTTCTTGAAAAAAAAGTCCATCCAACTCAACTTTATTATTCTTTCTTCAATATTTTACTATTTATTGCAATAAAAAAATTATCAAGATATTTTAAAAAAGGAGAGGGGATTCTTTTTTCCACTTATTTGATTGGTTTTTCTTTAATTAGATATTTTGTTGATTTTTTAAGGGGTGATTTAAAAAAAACGTCAATAGATTTATATGCTACACAAATTATAGGAATCATTATATTTATAATTGGAAGTGGAGTTTTAATTTTCAGCATTATAAAAAAAGATAGAAAACATGGCCAAACTTTTATTTGAGTATCCATTTATGAGAAAAGAATATGAACTAACAAAAGAAATAACTTACATTGGAAGACAGAACACAAATGATATTTCTATTCCAAACTATGAATATTTTAAATCTTTACCTACTTCAACTCAAAGATTATACTTAGATAACTTAACTAAGGTTTCAAGAATTCATGCGAGAATAACGAAAAAGGCTGATGGTTGGTATATAGAAGATATTGGTACTACTGGTATGGGAAGCCAATACGGAACATATGTAAATATGGCACGTCTTGAAGTAAAAAAACCATATAAACTTATGGATAATGATGAAATTAGATTTGGTCCAATAAAGTGTATTTTTAAAGAATTATAAGAAAATTTATAAACTTTTTTGAAACTTATTAAATTTTTTCCCATCTAAAATAAAAAAAGTGTGTAAAAAAGGAGTAAAAAATGAATCTTGAAAAATTTACTATAAAAGCCCAAGAAGTAATAATGAATACACAGGCCATTGCTCAGGAAAGACAAAATAGTGAAATAGATGTTGCTCATCTTGCTTATGCACTTATTGAAAGTGATGAAACTATAAATGATATCTTAAAGATAATGAATGTTGATACTGAAAAACTTAAAAATGCAATAAGTAAGGAGATAGAAAAATTACCAGTTGTAAAAGGAGAAATAAGAACTTTATACATATCCCCTTTATTAAATCGTGTTTTTTATAAAGCCCAATCTTTTGCTAAATCTTTAGGTGACGAATATATAGGTGTTGAACATTTATTTTTATCTTTAAGTGATGTTGACTCGGAAATAAAAAAAATATTTTATCAATTTGATATATCCAAGGAAAGAATTTTAAAAATTATTCAACAAATAAGGAATGGTGAGAAAATTGAGGATAGGGAAGGCGAAACAAAATATAGAGTTTTAGAAAAATATACTAAAGATCTAACAGAACTTGCAAGAAAAGGAAAACTTGATCCTGTCATAGGAAGAGATGAGGAAATAAGAAGAGTAATTCAAGTTTTGTCCAGGAGAACTAAAAATAATCCTGTTTTAATAGGAGAAGCAGGGGTGGGAAAGACTGCGATAGTAGAAGGACTTGCTAGAAGAATTGCTTCAGGAGATATTCCAGATACTTTGAAAAATAAAAGGATCCTCGCTCTTGATTTGGGTTCTTTAATTGCAGGAACAAAATATAGGGGTGAATTTGAAGATAGGTTAAAAGCAATTTTAAAAGAGATTGAAAAGAGGGAAGGAGAGATAATTCTTTTTATAGATGAATTGCATACACTTGTAGGAGCAGGAGCAGCAGAAGGAGCAATAGATGCTTCAAATATGTTGAAACCAGCCTTGGCAAGAGGAACTTTAAGATGTATTGGCGCAACCACATTTGATGAATATAGAAAATATATAGAGAAGGATAGAGCTCTTGAAAGAAGATTTCAACCAGTTTATATTAAAGAACCAACCGTTGAAGAAACAATATCTATTTTGAGAGGATTAAAAGAAAAATATGAAGTTCACCATGGAGTCAAAATTACAGATAGTGCAATTGTTGCTGCAGCAGTTCTCTCCAATAGGTATATAAGTGGAAGATATTTACCAGATAAAGCCATAGACCTTATTGATGAAGCAGCAAGTAAACTGAAGATGGAAATAGAAAGTATGCCTGTTGAACTTGATGAAATTGAAAGAAAACTTACACAATATGAAATTGAAAAACAGGCATTGAAAAGAGAAAATTCACCAGAAGTTCAAGAAAGGTTAATAAAGCTTGAACAGGAAATTAGAGAAATGAAAAAAAGAAGAGATGAACTTTATAATCAATGGAACAAAGAAAAAGAAATAGTTGAAAAAATAAGAAAAATAAAAGAACAAATAGAAATAGCCAGAAATATAGTAGAAGAAGCCCAGAGAAAAGGAGACCTTGATAAAGCAGCAGAATACAAATATGGCAGGATGGTTGAATTAAATAAACAACTTGAAGAAGAAACTCGAAAATTGAAAGAAATCCAGAAAGATAAAGGGTTATTGAAAGATGAGATTACAGAAGAAGATATTGCAGAAATTGTTTCAAAATGGACAGGTATTCCAGTAAATAAGATGCTTGAAGGAGAAATTCAAAAATTTATTAACATGGAAAAAAGATTGTCTGAAAGGGTAGTCGGTCAAGAAGAAGCAATAAAAGCTGTTTCCGATGCCATAAGAAGAAATAGAGCAGGTCTTTCAGACCCTAATAGACCCATTGGTTCATTTCTTTTTCTTGGACCTACAGGGGTTGGAAAAACAGAACTTGCAAAGACACTTGCTGAATTCTTATTCAATGATGAAAATGCTATTGTGCGACTTGATATGAGTGAATATATGGAAAAGCATACTGTTTCACGTTTAATAGGAGCACCTCCAGGATATGTAGGATAT
>JAOAEP010000163.1 GCA_026416755.1 bacterium
AATTAAAAGAATAGAGAAAGATGATTGTAAAAATGGTTTTATTCTTGATGGATTTCCAAGGAATATAAATCAAGCACTAAATCTTGAAAAATATGTAATATCTGAAAAAGTAAGTGTAATATATCTAAAAGCGGATGATGAGTTTCTTATTAATCGTCTTTCAAATAGAAGAATATGTGAAAATTGTGGGGCAATTTATCATCTAATTAATATACCTCCAAAAGTTAATGGTGTGTGTGATAAATGTGGAGGGAAATTGGTTCAAAGAGAGGACGATAGAGAAGAGGTTATAAGGAATAGATTAATTGTTTACCACGAATTAACTGCTCCATTACTTGAATATTATAGAAACAAAAATGTTTTGTTCACTGTTCCAGGAGATGGAAAACTTGAAGATACATTAAACAAGATAATTGAAATTAAAAATTATGGGGAAAAAGGAAATTGAGATGGTGAAATTTGCATGTAAAAAGGCAAGAGAAATAATAGAAGAGTTAAAAGAATATTTAGTTGATGGTATTTCTACTTATGAACTTGAACTAAAAAGTATTGAGTTAATGAAGAAAAAAAAAGTAGAGTCGGCCTTTAAAGGTTATAAAGGTTATCCTGCAAACATTTGTATTTCAGTTAATTATGAAGTTGTACATGGGATTCCAAAAAAAGGGAAGATACTTAAAGAAGGAGATATTGTTTCAATTGATGTAGGTGTTAAATACAATGGTTTTTATGGTGATTGTGCAGATACTTTCCCTATTGGCAAAACAGAGGTAAAATATATAAAATTAATAGAAGTAGCCAGAAATGCATTCAAAAAATCATTAAAAGCAGTTTATTCTGGTTCAAAAACAGGAAATATTGGATATATAATAGAAAATTTTACTAAAAAATATGGTTTCTCAGTTATAAAAGAGTTTGCAGGGCATGGCATAGGGAAAAATTTACATTTAAAACCTGAAATACCAAATTTTGGTGAGAAAGGAAAAGGAGATATTTTATATGAAAACCAAATTATAGCAATAGAACCAATGATAGCAGAAGGCACAGGAGAAATAGAAATACTGCAGGATGGTTGGACAGCGGTAACAAAAGATAGGAAATTTTCTGCTCATTATGAAAATTGTGTATTAATAAAAAAAGATGGTTGTGAGGTTTTAAGTTAAAATGGTAAAAGAAGAAAAAATTAAGTTAGAAGGAGTTATAAAAAAAGTTTTACCAGGAACAAACTTTGAAGTAGAACTTGAAAATGGTCATGAAGTTATTGCACATTTATGTGGAAAAATGAGGATGAATTATATAAAAATTATTCCAGGTGATAAAGTTATAGTTGAGATTTCACCATATGATTTAAAAAGAGGAAGAATTATAAAAAGATTATAAAGGAGAAGTAAAATGAAAGTAAGGCCTTCTGTAAAAAAAATATGTCCCAAATGTAAAATTATTAAAAGAAAAGGGATTGTTAGAGTTATATGTAGTAATCCTCAAGATGGTCCAAAACATAAACAAAGACAGGGATAAGGAGGTAAAATATGGCACGAGTTCTGGGAGTTGAAATACCAGATAATAAGAAAGTCAAAATTGCTTTAAGATATATTTATGGAATAGGAGATAAAAGAGCAGAAGAAATTGTAATTAACACTGGTGTGGATGGAGAAAAAAGGGTTAAAGAATTGTCAGAAGAAGAACTTGGTAAAATAACCTCATTTATTCAAAAAAATTATAAAATAGAAGGTGATTTAAAACAAGAAATTGCTCAGAATATAAGGAGATTAATTGATATTAACTGTTATAAAGGTATTAGACATAAACTTTCTTTACCTGTAAGAGGACAAAGAACTCGTTCAAATGCAAGGACAAGGAAAGGGCCCAGAAGAACCGTTGGTGTTGTTAGAGATAAAGCAGCAAGAAAAGCAATAAAACAACAAAGGCAAGAAAAATAAGGAGGTAAAAAGTGCCAAGAAAATATACAAAGAAAAGAAAAAAAAGAATGACTGTTTTAAAAGGAGTAGCTCATATTAAAGCCACTTTCAATAACACAATTATAACTATTACTGATGACCAAGGACATGTTTTATTATGGGGAAGTGCTGGAACCAGTGGTTTCAAAGGAACAAGAAAAGGAACTCCATTTGCAGCACAACTTGCAGCAGAAAATGTTGCCAAGAGAGCACAAACATTATTTAATATGAAAGAAGTTGATGTAAGAGTTAAAGGACCTGGCCCAGGTAGAGAAACAGCAATAAGGGCTTTACAGAGTGCAGGATTAAATGTTGTTTCTATTAAAGATGTTACTCCTATACCACATAATGGATGTAGACCACCAAAAAGAAGAAGAGTTTAATAATAAGGAGGTAAATGTATGGCTAAATATATAAAACCATTATGTAAAATATGTAGGAAATATGGGATAAAACTTTATTTAAAAGGAAGAAGATGTGAAAGTGATAAATGTGCGGTTGACCAGAGGAGAAAGAAAATAAGATTGATAAAACCTAAAAAAATGTCTGAATATGGACTCCAGTTAAGAGAAAAAAATAAAGTTAAGTGGTATTATGGAATTTTAGAAAGACAATTTAAAAGATATTTTGAAATTGCAAAAAAACATAAAGGAGTGACTGGAGAAGTTTTGTTGCAATTACTTGAAAGACGACTTGATAATGTTATTTATAAAGCAAATTGGGTTTATTCAAGAAAAATGGCGAAACAAATAATAAGTCATGGACATATAATTGTAAATGGAAAAAAGAATGATAGACCTGGATATCTGGTTGAAATAGGAGATGTGATAGAACTTAAAAAAAATAGTAAACTTAAAAATACTGTTAAAGAATGTATTGAGGAATATAAAACAAGAGTAAGACCTTTATGGTTAAAAATAAATGATGAGGAATTGAAAATTGAAGTATTAAGATATCCGGATAGAAGTGAAGTTTCAATCCCTGTAGAAGAACAATTAATAATTAACCTTTATTCAAAATAAAATGGTGAGGTGAAAAATGAAAAAATTTATATATCCAACCAAATTTATGTGGGAAAAAGAAACAATAAGGCAAAATTATGGAAAGTTAATCATAGAACCTCTTGAAAGAGGTTATGGAGTTACCATAGGGAATGCTTTGAGGAGAGTTTTACTTTCTTCTATCCCTGGAATTGCAATTACTGGTTTAAGAATTAAGTTTAAGGATGATAAAAACAAAGAAGAATTAGTTTTAAATGAATTTTCAACAGTAAAGGGTATGACAGAAGATGTAGTGGAAATTGTTTTAAACATAAAACAAATTGCTTTAAAATCATTAGTAGATATAGAAGATAAATATACGGTAGTTACAGAAATTACAGGTAAAGATGAAATATGCGCAGATGATTTAATAAAAGATAGTAAGATTGAGGTTATTAATAAAGATTTACACATAGCAACAGTTGACCCAAAAAACACATATCAATTTGAACTTGATATAACAAAAGGTTTTGGATATTTACCAGTAGAAAAAATGAAACTTATGATTAAAGAAAAAAATATACCAACAGGGACAATTTTCTTAGATGGTCTTTATTCTCCGGTGAGGAAGGTTACATTTCATGTTGAAAATACAAGAGTTGAACAATTTGTTGATTATGAAAAACTTATCCTTGAAGTATGGACAACAGGTGCAGTTACTCCAGAAGAAAGCATAAAATATTCTTGTGAACTTCTTGAAAAACAATTTAAACTTATTATGGAAGGGCAAAAAGTTGGAGAAGAGGAAGAAGTTGAAGAAATGAAAGAATGGAAAGATGATCTTGATATTCCCATTACTGATTTAAAACTTTCAACAAGAGTATATAACGCCCTTGAAAATAAAAATATAAAAACATTAAGAGACCTACTAAATACTCCAATAGAAGAACTTGAAGGAATGAAAAATCTTGGTAAAAAATCACTTGAAGAAATAGAGAAGGCATTGAAAAAAAGAGGGTATGTTTTGAGAGTTAGTTCTGAACTTTCACAATCAAAGGAGAAAAAATGAGACACAGAAAGGATATAAAAAAACTTGGAAGAAATAAATCGCATAGAAAAGCATTGATGAGAAATCTTACCATAAGTTTTTTTACAAACCAAAAGGTAATAACTACCACTGCTAAGGCAAATCAATTAAAAAGGGTTGTAGAAAAATTAATAACTCTTGCAAAAAAGGGAACTATATCCGATTATAGAAGAATAAATCAGTTTGTTAATCATCCTCCAACTGTAAAAAAAATAATAGATGTCTCAAAAAGATTTTCAGATAGGAATGGAGGTTATACTCAAGTTATAAAAATTGGTTTTAGGAAAGGTGATAATGCCGAAAAAGCGATTATAAAACTATTATAAAAATGGAAAACAAAAATTTAAAAATTCTTGATTATATTGATAAGAAAAAGAATATTTACGAAATTATACTTCAAATTTCAAAAAGGAGTCATGATTTACTTAAAGGTGCTCTTCCATCAATAGAAATAAGAAAAGGAGAAAATTTAATTCAAGTTGCAATAGAAGAATACTTAAGAAAAATAAAGGTGAAAAATGAATGATTTCTTTTCTCTCTTAAAGTTGATGAAAGAAAAAGATGCTTCTGATTTACACTTAAAATTTGGAAAGAAACCTTTTTTAAGAATTAAAGGTGAATTAATAGAAGTTGAAGAATGGGAAGGTTTATTGACAAAAGAGGAACTTTTTAAAATTATGGAAATAATTATGCCTGAGGAAGAAAGAATAGAGTTTAAAAAGGAAAAAGAATCTGATTTTGCTTTTGACAATCCAGAAGTTGGCAGATACAGAGTAAATGCTTTTTGGCAAAGGGGTTATCCTGGTTTTGTTTTAAGAAGAATAAAAGATAGAATACCTACAATTGAAGAACTTAATTTACCACCTGTTTTAAGAAAAATTGCTTTGTCTCATGATGGTCTTATTCTTGTAACAGGTCCTACTGGTTGTGGTAAATCAACAACTCTCGCTGCAATGATAGAGATAATAAATAATGAAAGAGTGGAGCATATAGTAACAATTGAGGACCCAATTGAATATCTTTATACTGATAAAAAGTCAATTATAAATCAAAGAGAAGTAGGAATTGATACACTTTCTTTTGCATCTGCTTTAAAGCACGTTTTAAGAGAAGACCCTGATATAATATTAATAGGAGAATTAAGAGATGTAGATACTTTTCAAGCAGCAATAAGTGCATGTGAAACAGGTCATCTTGTTTTTTCTACTTTACATACAATTGATACAATAACAACGATTACAAGAATACTTGATTTTTTCCCCTCTTCTCAGCATGAACAGGTTAGAAAAATACTTGCTTATCATTTAAGAGCAACTATATGTCAAAAACTTGTTCCTCGTAAAGATGGGAATGGACTTGTTCCTGTTTGCGAAATAATGATAGTAACACCGATAATTTCAAAACTTATTCAAGACAATAAAATAAATAAATTATATTCTGCAATGGCAGCAGATAAAGAAGAAGGTATGTTGACATTTAATAAGCATCTTGTTCAACTTATTCAAAATGATATAATAACTCAAGAAGTTGGTTTTGCTGTTTCTCCATCACCTCACACTCTTGAAATGAATTTAAGAGGAATATATCTTGATGAAGAAACGAGAATTATTGGAGAATGATTCACCCGATTTTAATATTTCAATAATTATAATTTCTTTTTTTGTGATTTTTTCAATCTTTCTATCCTTTCTTAAAATAAAATTTTTTAAACCTTACAATTTAGAACAAGAAATTCTTTTTTCAAGTATTTTTTCATTTATTATTGAACTTTCAGTGATTTTATATTTATTTTTTATTTACCCTTTTTATTTTGTATCTCTTTTAAACAAAAATATGGTAAAAGGATTTCTGAAAGGTTTCTTTTTTTATCCTATTTTTGTTCCTCCTGTTTCAATTTTAACCTTTTTATCATATCATTTATTCAAAAAATTTGGATTAAAGCCTTTACCC
The DNA here is from genome assembly GCA_026416755.1 of bacterium. Taxonomy (GTDB): domain Bacteria; phylum Ratteibacteria; class UBA8468; order B48-G9; family JAFGKM01; genus JAMWDI01. The sequence goes on from JAOAEP010000163.1 coordinate 5,973, forward strand.
CAGGAGATCATTTTTTTATATACAAAAATAAAATCCCCATATATTTTATCCATTTTGCTTTTTTTCTCTTGTATTATTGCTCCTTTTTTTGAAGAAATAATCTTTAGAGGTTTTATATATCCATCTTTTAAGAAGAAATTTACAATATTTTTTTCAATTTTTTTATCTGCTTTAATATTTTCGCTCTTTCATTTTAATATTTTTGTAATGATTGGGGTTTTTCTTTTGGGAGTGATTTTGGCCTATTTATTTGAAAAAACTGAAAATATATGGACAAGTATTGGGTTTCACTTTGCAAACAATTTTTTTGTAACTCTCTTTATAATGTTAGAAAAAAATAATTTAAATAAATTTTGAAGTAAAATACTCAAGAAATTTAAGTTTTTCAAAATGTGATATAATAAAAATAGGAAAATGAAAATTCTTGTTATTGGTTCTGGTGGCAGGGAACACGCAATAGCCTGGAAAATAAAAGAGTTTTCTCGTAGATATGAGGTGTTTGCTATTCCTGGCAATGGGGGATTTACTTCTATTGGTGAATGCATAAAAGGGGACATAAGTAATTTTGGAGAAATTTTAAATATAGTGAATACAAAAAAAATTAATATCATAATTGTTGGACCTGAAAATCCTCTTGCTGATGGTATAGTAGATTTTTTTGAAACTAATGGATATAAAATTTTTGGCCCCAATAAAAAAGCTGCATTTTTTGAAGCATCTAAATGTTTCGCCAAAGAATTTATGAAAAAATATAAAATCCCAACTGCTGATTTTGAAATTACAAATTCATTTGAAGAGGGAATAAAAATTGTAGAAAAAAGAAAAGGTCCTTATGTTATTAAATATGATGGACTTGCTGCTGGAAAAGGAGTTAGAGTAATTGAAAATTTTGAAGAGGGGAAAAACTATCTTGAAGAAATATTTATCAAAAAAATTTTTAAAGGAGAGCCCAAAGTTGTAATTGAAGATTGTCTTATTGGTAAAGAACTTTCATATTTAATTTTTACAGATACAAATTCATATATTTCAATGGTTCCTGTCAAAGATTATAAAAGAGTTGACGATGGAGATAAAGGGTCAAATACAGGAGGCATGGGTTGTTATTCTCCTCCTTCTTATTTCAACAAAGAACTGGAAGAAGAAATTAAAAGAAAGATTGTAGAACCGACTTTAGAAGGACTACAAAAAGAGAATATTGATTATAGAGGTGTTTTATATTTTGGTTTAATGATTACTGAAAAAGGACCTTATGTTCTTGAATATAATGTAAGATTTGGAGACCCAGAGACACAGGTTATTTTACCAAGAATGGAAGGTGATTTAATTGAAGTCATTGAATCTATTATTGAAGGGAATTTAAATAAAGTAAAGATTAAATGGAAAGAAGAAAAATCATTATGTGTAGTTATTGCTTCAAAAGGTTATCCAGGGGATTATGAAAAAGGTAAAGAAATAAAAAATATTGATAAAGTAAAGGATGTGATTTTATTTCATGCTGGAACAAAAAAAGAAAATGGTAAAATATTAACAGATGGTGGAAGAGTTATTGGTGTAGTAGGAATTGATAAGGATATAAAAAAATTAAGAGGAAAAGTATATAAAGCAGTTGAAACAATTGAATTTGAAGGAAAACATTACAGAAAAGACATAGGACTTGAAAAATGAAAATTTATAGAAGAAAAATTTGTAAAAAAGAATAAAAATACTGTAAAAAAGGAGGGGAAGATGAAAGAATTAAAAGCAGGAATAGTGGGAGCAGGTGGGATTGCTGATTATCATATTTCTGGTTATTTAAAAAGCGGAGTTAGTGTTGTAGCAATTAGTGATAT
>JAOAEP010000166.1 GCA_026416755.1 bacterium
ACAGAAGCATCAGGAAGCCAAGTATGAAAAGGGAAAGTTGCTGACTTTGTGATAACTCCTATTAAAAATACAAAAAAAATAAAAGAAGAAATAGAATAACCACTCATTTTATAGAGAGAAAATGTACCTGTTTGTGAATATAAATATACAAAAGACAAAAACATTATTCCAGCACCACTTGTTGTTATCATAAATGCCTTGTCTGCTTTCAAGAGATGGTCTTTTTCTCTGTAAAAACCAATCAATCGGTAAGATGAAAGCCCTGCAACTTCCCAAAAAAAATAAAGTGAAATCAGATTATCAGAAAATATAACTCCTAACATACTGCCAAGAAAAATTAATCCCCAAAAACTAAAATAATCTTTTTCTTCCTCCTTAAAATAACCAAAGGAATAAATGAATATTAAAAAAGCAATAAATGAAGATATAAGAGCAAAAATAAGTCCTATTTCATCACATAAAAATAAAATATCCCCTAACTCAAAAATTGTCTTATTTGTTTCGTCAAATAAAAGAGGTAAATAGGCCGTTAACAAAACTTCAATAAATGCAATCAAACTAGCAATAAAAATAAAAAATTTTTTAGGGAAAATTTTTCCTAAAACCACCCCTATAAATGGTAAAAATAAAATTAACATTAACATACTTTCTCCTAAACTTTGTGAAAAATTTCACAAACAATAATTAAAATAAATATTATAATTTTAATTTTTAAATGTCAAAAATTTCTAAATTCCTCTTCACTAAAGACTTCTGCTTGAAATATATACAGTTCTGTTTTTGGATCTTTCCAAGAGTCCGGAGGTAAACCTGCCTTATGAGAACATAAATAACTTAAAAATTCTTCTTTTGTCCATCCTGTTTCTTCTGCAACTTGGGGTAAAAAAACACCTTGATTAAAACCTCTTTTAACAATAACTCCATCTCTTCCAAGAACAATTTCATCAGCACTTTTTACTTTTTTGGGAACAGTTAAAACAGATATTTCAATCTCTATATCTTTTAATTCCTCATATTTTACAGGTTCAAATCTTGGGTCTTTTGTTGCTGAATTAATTGCCATTGTCCTTACGGCTAAATAAAGAGATTCAACTGGTTCTATGTATCCAATACAACCTCTCAAATTTCCCTTTTTTCTCAATGTAACAAAAACTCCTCTTTTTTCCATTAAAACAGGGTCTTCAATTTTAAGTTCTGGAAGTTTTTTACCACTCAAGTAAAATTCCAGTGTTTCTCTTGCAATTTTCAATAGTAATTTTTTTTGTTGTTCTGTTAACATATCTCCTCCTTTTTTATCTTTTTTTAATATAACAATTGATGCATACCCTACTACGCTATTTCTGTCGCCACCTGTATCTCCAGAATTTGCATAATTTAAAACCTTAACTTCATAATCAGAAAATTTTTCAGCAATTTTAAGTAAAGTAAAAACACCAGCATCTCCACACATTTCAATTTTTCTTTTTGAAAGATAAGAATAAATTAAGTTTATATTTTTTGATTTTAATGTTTCAAGTAAGAGACCATCTTTTTGTTTAGCAATTTCATATGGATTATAATGGGAAAGATCTGTACTTACAACTATAACCCAACTTTTTCTATTTTTCAAAACTTCATATAAATCATTTGCGATTGACATAATATTTTCTTTTGATGAATCACCAAGTAAAATAGGAAATATTTTAAAATTCTTTAAAATATACTGCAAAAATGGTATTTCTACTTCAATAGAATGTTCATAATCGAGTATTGTTTTATTCACTATAAAATTTTTTTTCTTATATAAATATTCAAAAATATCCTTTTCTATCTCAACTTTCCCCAAAGGTGTTTCCCATCCATTTCTATCATCAATTATAGCACCTTTAAAATATGCTTTGTGACTTCTCCCAATTAAAATAACTGTTTTAACATTCAAATTTTCAAGTAGTTTGAAAGAATATGCTGCAACCTGTCCTGAATAAATATACCCTGCATGTGGAACTATTATTCCCAAGATTTTTTCATTATCTATTTTTTCTGTATAATTTACATTTTTAAAAAAGTTATCAAGTTGTATTTTTAGTTCTTCTCTTTTTGATGGATAAAATGAACCTGAATAAGTAGGTTTTCTATATTCTTGAGAAAAAATTGAAAAAACAAATAATAAGAAAATCAAAAATTTTTTCATTGCCATACTCCTTCAATTTTTGTTTTACAGAACTTACATTTTCCATTTATTATATTATTTTCACTAACAAAAAAACCACTTCTTTTAATTAATGTTTTACTACATTTAGGACAATAAGTATTTTCAAATTGTGAATTTTCAACATTACCAATATAGACATATTTCAACCCAACTTCTTTTGCTACTTTTACTGCTTTTTCAAGTGTCTCAACAGGGGTAGAGGGGATATGAAGCATTAGATATCTTGGATGAAATCTTGAAAAATGTAATGGGACATCTTCTCCAAGGTTATTTTTTATCCATTGGCACATTTTTTTTATTTCTTCAAGATTATCATTATATCCCGGGACTACTAAATTTGTTATTTCAACCCATACTTTATTTTTCTTAAGAACTTTTAAAGTATTTAAAACTACATTAAGTTCGCCCTCACAGATATTTCTATAGTAATCATCATTAAAACCTTTAAGGTCAACATTTGCAGCATCTATATATTTACATAAATTTTCAAGTGGTTCAGAATTTATAAAACCAGCAGTATGCATTATATTTTTTATCCCTTTTGATTTTGCTATTTTTGCTGTATCAATCATATATTCATAAAAATTCACTGGTTCAGAATAAGTATAGGCAATTGAAGGACATTTGTATTTTATTGCATATTCAACAACTTTCTCAGGAGACAAATAAATATTTCTTGTTTCCTCAGGAGTAACTTGAGAAATTTCCCAGTTTTGACAGAACTTACATCTTAATGAACATCCAGCAGAAGCAATAGAAAATGTCCATGTTGAAGGTAAGAAATGATAAAATGGTTTTTTTTCAATTGGATCAATTGCAACAGAGCATGGATTTGAATAACCCATTGAGTACAAAGTTCCATCTATGTTTTTTCTTGCTCTACAAAATCCATATTTCCCAGATTGAATTACACAATTTTTAGGACATAAAAAACATTGAACAAGTTTATTTTCAAGTCTTTTATAAAAAGATGCTTCTTTCTTCTGTGCTGAAATAGAAAAAGAAAAAAGGAATAAAAACAAAATTATATTTTTCTTAATCTTTCCCTTATGTATTTGCAATGGTCTCCCTCCCAATAAATCTTATTACATTTTTTACATATTGCAAATTCTTCTTTTTTGATATAGACATATTCAGGAACAAAATTTTTCACTTTTTCTTTTTCAATTCTTTCAAGTTCTGTATTACAAATTGAACATCTTTTAAAAAGATTTTTTTCTTTTATCTCAAGGTTAAACTTCTTAATTACTTCTTCAAATTGAGTGTATGTATTTTCTCCTTCTATGTAAAATACAATTTCTGGATAGTTTTCAGCAAGTTTTTTATCTTTTGTTAAAACAATCCTATTTTCTTTTTCAGCAATCCTTATAATTTCAATTTTTCTTGAAGTATTTAAATATAATGTATCATAACCAATTAATCTTAGCCACCTTGCAAGTCCACCACACATCCCATCAGTAATAAATTTAACCATTTTGTGGCGGGATGGGGATTTGAACCCCAGACATACCGGGTATGAGCCGGCTGCTCTGCCACTGAGCTACCCCGCCTTAAATATTTATTTTACCTTTATTTTAGTTTATTTATCAAATAATATTTTAGTTGTTGAAATGCTTTTTTTCTATGACTTATCTTATTTTTTTCTTCAAAAGTTAATTCTGCAAATGTTTTACCAATTTCAGGAATTTCAAAAATTGGGTCATATCCAAAACCATTGTTACCTCTTGGTTGAAAAGTAATAATTCCTTCTATTTCTCCTTTAAAAAACTTTTTTTCCCCTTTACCAATAAGGCATGCAATTGTAACAAATTTTGCTTTTCTTTCTTTCTTTTCTTTTATATTTTTCATCATTTCAAGAAGTTTCTCTATATTTTTTTTGTCATTTCTACTACCTGAAAATATTGCAGAAGATACTCCTGGAAGCCCATTTAGTTTTTCAACAAAAAGTCCAGAATCCTCTCCAACAATATAACTATCTTTTATATATCTACTTAAATATTCGCATTTTAAATAAGCATTCTCTTCAAGAGTTAATCCTGTTTCTTCTGGAAATTCTATGTAATCAGGGACTGGTAAAACTTCAATTTCATCCCCTATTATATATCTTATTTCCTCTAATTTGTTTTTGTTTTTAGTGGCCAAGTAAAAATATAATTTCATCTTTCAATATTTGTTTTTCTATCTCAATTATTTTATTTATACCTTTTTCTGCAACTATCAATAATTGTTCAAGTTGTTTTTTGGTAAATGGATAACCTTCTGCTGTCCCCTGAATCTCCACAAATTCTCCATTTCCTGTCATAACTATATTTAGGTCAACTGATGCTAACGAATCTTCTGAATAATCAAGGTCGAGTAATATATTTCCATAAACAATTCCAACACTAATTGCACCAATATAATCTTTAAGAACAGGCACATTAATTAAACCAGCTTTTTTCAATTTATTCAAACATTCAACAAGAGCAACAAACCCACCAATAACTCCTGCTACTCTCGTTCCTCCATCTGCTTGTATTACATCACAATCTACCCAAAATGTTCTTTCTCCAATTCGTTTTAAGTCAACAACTCCTCTTAATGACCTTCCTATCATTCTTTGTATCTCCTGAGTTCTTCCAGAAGAAATGGAACTTCTTGGTATTCTATCCTGTGTTGAAGAAGGTAAAAGAGAATATTCAGCAGTAATCCATCCATTTCCTGTATCTTTAAGCCATTGAGGAACTTTATCTTCATAATTAACAGCACATAAAACTTTTGTATCTCCCATTTCTATCAAACAAGAACCAGAAGCATACTTTAAAAATCCTTTTGTTATTTTAATTTCCCTTATTTCATCATACATTCTATTCCCTTTTCTTTTTATTTCCATTTTTTAAACCTCCTTTCCCAATTATTTTCAAAAAATATAGAAGGAGTAACAAAAATATAAAATGAAAAATTTTCTTTATCTTTTGAAACCTTCAAAGAAACTGTTAAACAATGTATCTTTTTCCATATTTCATATGTATGATATATCAATTCATCTGACTTAAAGTCATAAAATAACCCTATTCTATATTGCCAGTCGTTCTTTAATGATTGTTCCCACCATGTTTCTAAACCTAAAATATTTGAAGCGTCCTCAAATCTTGTTCCTATTGAAAATTTATAATTTTTATCTTCATATGAAATTGTATTTACACCAAATTTATAAATATTTTCTCCATTTTCTAAACCCCATTCATTGTCTCCTTCCAATTTTAACTTCTTTATAGTTAGGTCATATTTTAAAAATATATTCTCAATTTTATTTCTGTCTATAGAATATTCATTTTCAATTTCAAAACTTCCTTTTGAATCATTTTTTAAATCTATATTCCATAAAAAGGAAGAACGAAGAAAATTTCCTTCATTTTTATTCTCAAATTCATCAAATTGAATAAGTTGGTTTGGTTGATATTTCGTATTTCTTTTGAATATTGATATTGAAGGTGTAAAAAATATATTATTATCATTAAAAAGTTTATAAAAATTTGTTGAAAAATTTATACCAAATTCACCAATATAATTAAGTTTATCAAAATTAGAGTTCTCATAATTTAATGTGGAAAAAGAAAGATAAGGTCTAATTGAAAAATAAGGTAAATCTTTTTTATATGTGAAATTTAAATTATTTAAAATTCTTAAATAATTATCATCCTCTTTGAGAAAATTTGTGAATCTAAAATCATAACTAAAAAAGATAGGTGTATCAAAAATATTTCTGTAAGGTATAAAATATCTTATCTCTGGTAGTTTTTCAACTTTTAAAATTTCTTCTTTTGCATTTTCCACCAAAGAAAAACCAAATATTCCTTCACCTAATTTTCTTGTTAAGGAAAAATAATTAAATGTCTTTGATTTTTCTAAATATTTTTCTTTAAAAAAATCAATAAAAAATTCATTATTTTCCATCCATCTCCAATCAATTACAATCTTATTTTCACCTATATTTTTATTCATCTCTAAGTATATTCCAGATAAAATTTCTTCATCCCATTTTTTAAGAAAAAATGAATTAACCTCCAATTTATTTTCTTCAGAAAAAATACCAACTCCTACTCCAACTCCCTTTTGACCTATTGATATCTTTTCATTCATTAAAAAATCTTCTTCTGTTCCAATTCTATGAAAAAAGGAAAACCCCAAAAATGGCCCTGTTCTTGTTTTATATTCAATTGATGGTATAAAAGATGGTTTTTTTAATTTAAGGTCAAATTTAAAAAAAGGAAGATAAAAAACATTAAAATTATCTCCAAAAATAATTTTTACTTTTTCACATCTTAAATATTCTTTACCTTTCCAATATTCAATCTTACCCACTTGAAATCTATAATGAGTTTTTTCTTCAATATCACAAGTAGTAATATATCCATTTAAAAGTTTAAAAAATTCTCCGTCTCTTTCAATTTTTTGTGTTTTCCCATAAAAAGGTTCCACTTTGAATCTAACATTATAAAAAATTCCTTTTTCTTCAACTAAATTATATTCAATACTTTCTGCTTGAAAATTACCGAAATCAGATATAATTTCAACTCCATCTTTGCATTCTATAAGATTATCTTTTCTATTAAAAATACCTTTATTTGTTTTAAATATAATATTTTTGTAAGAAATTACCACATTGCCTTCCATATAAATTTTTTCTATTTCTCCCTCTTCACTAAAAATTATCTTAATCTGATCTCCTTTATATTTTATTTCCTCTGAATGAACTATAATTGAAAGAAATAAAGAAAGAAAGAAAAAAGTGTTATATTTCATAACCAAAATCTTTAGCAAATTCTAAAAGGTCTTTCCAATCCTTAATACCAGAGGTAGTTCCTATTGCTGTTGTTATTTTAGCACCTACAATATTTGCTAAAAGTCCACATTTTTTAAACTCATAATTTTCAACAAGTCCTTTTATAAACCCTGCTACATACCCATCTCCGGCACCAGTTGTGTCAATAACATTTACTCTTAAAGCAGGAAAATAATGACTCTCCTTTTTATTTGCAATATAAAACCCTTTTTCTCCCATTTTTAAACATACATTTTTAACATCATATGAAAGGAAAAAATCAACTATCTCTTCTTTTGTTTCTTTTTTAGAAATCATTTTTGCTTCTTCAATGCTTGAAAAAAAATAGTCAATATAAGGTAATGATTCCTTAATTCCATTAAACCAGTTTTCAAATGCATCCCATACAGTATCAAGAGTAGTAATAATTCCTGCTTCTTTTGCTTTTTTCAAAATTTCAAAAAGACCATTTTTTAAAAATTTAGGCATTAGGAATGGACCAGCAATATGTAAGATATCAACCTCAGAAAGGAGAGAAAAATCAAAGTCAGTAATATCAAAATCGGCATTAGCACCTATTGAATGAATAAAAGACCTTTCTCCATCTGAATGAACTAAAACAGAAGTCCCAGAAGTTGTAAATTTATCAGAAATCTTTATATATTTGGTCTCTATCCCTTCTTCTTTAAGTTTGTTTATTATAAATTTACCAAGATTATCATTCCCAACTTTACCAACAATTAAAGTATTAACACCAAGTTTTTTTAGGACTATTCCTGTATTTGTTGCACATCCACCTATATGAAGTTCTGTTTTTTCTACAAGGGTAAGTTTTCCTCTTTCTGGCATACTTTCAATTGGTTTGGCAAGAAAATCACCAACAATAATTCCTAAACATAATACTTTTTCTCTCATTTTTTCTTCCCTTTTTTTAACTATAATATCATATATTAACAAAATTTAGAAATTTGAAATTTTAATAAAATTTTTTTTGATTTTTTATAATATTAATTTTTGTTAACTTACGAAGTTAACATTCTTTTTTTCTAAGGAATATCCGCAATTGACAATATTAAAATTTTTAGATATAATTATACTTATAAATGGGGGATTAGCTCAGTTGGGAGAGCACCAGGCTGGCAGTCTGGGGGTCAAGGGTTCAAATCCCTTATCCTCCATTTTTTATTTTATTATATAAAGAAAAAGAGGTATTGTTATTAACGAAAATATATGGGTTAGAAAAACTGTTTCTGCAGCAAATTTACTATCACTATCAAAGGCCTCACTTAAAACAATACTTGCTATTGCACTTGGCATAATAGCGACAACAATAAGAATTTTTTTGATTTCATAAGGAATTAAAAAGATATTGAATAATAAAATTGAAGTTATAGGAATAAGAATAAGTCGCAAAAAAGAAAGGAACAAATATTTAAAATCAAAAAGATTAACAAAATTAACTTCTCCCATTTTGGCACCAGCAATAAATAAAGCAAGTGGTATTGTAGCATTTCCTAATAGATTTATAATGTTTAATATAGAATTTCCTGTTTCTAAAAGGAATTTGTTATCTATTCCGATAAATTTTTTTAAAAATATAAAGAGTATTGAAACCATTATTGATATCATTGGAATACTTAAAAGATTTTTAATTACTTTTTTCTCAAGTTTATTCCCCGTGAGTGATAAAACTCCAATTGTCCAAACAGAAATTTCTGAACCAAATGTTGAAAAAATAAGTTTGGGTATTTCTTTCTCTCCATAGAGAAAAAGAATAATTGGTAGTGGTAAAAATGAATAATTGTTAATTGTACACTGAAAATGAAATGTATTTTTTTCTTTTTCATTTTCAAAAGAAATAAGTTTTGTAAAAATAATTCCATATATATATCCAGAAAACATAATTAGAAATGTCCCTATCGGAAGAATATAATTTTTAATAAGATCATTTGCACTAAAATTTTTTAAAAATGAAGAAAATATAAGTGAAGGATAAAATACCTTTGTTATGAGAACCGACATCTCTTTTATTGTTGTAGAAGAAATAAGCCCTCTTTTTTTAACAATTATTCCTATTAGTAATACTAAAAAGACCGAAAAAATTTTTATTATAAACATAAATTTATTTTATTAAATATTTATGCAAAAGGAAAAATAAAATTATCAAAAATCCCGAAAGAACAAATCCATTATATATGCCAAAGAATTGACTTAATGTACCCACAATTAAAGGTCCTGAAAATAATCCTATTCCTATGATTGATTCATTAATTTCTGTTGAGTATCCCTTTTTAATCACTGTAAAAAGACCCAATTTATAAGAATAGGCAGAACTAATACCGAGAAAGGAAATAAAAATTGTGTGTAAAAAAGTACTTTTTACAAAACCTGTTAATATAAGCGTTATAAAAACAAATAAATATGAAAAGAAAAAATTTTTCTCATTTATCTTTAAATTAATTTTACTAAAAACAAAAAACATTAAAAATCTTACAAGAAATAAAAAAGATAAAATATTGCTTATTTTGGTAGAAGAGTATCCTATTTTTGTTGCAAGTTTTGGGAAAAGAAAAAAAACACCTCCAATTGCAAAAAAATTGACAAAATTTAAAAGTAATACTTTCTTTGTTTCTTTATCAAGATTTCTATTATTCCCAAATTTTTCTTGAACCCCTTTATAAAATGACTTAAATTTTTCAAAATATAAAAAACCTAAGATAAAACCAGAAAATGCAAAAAAACTACCAATCCAAAAAGGAAGAAAATCTTTCACTTTAAATAGATATCCAGATATGAATATACCAAAAATCACCCCACTTGACCATGATAAATTGAAACTATTTATATGATTTGAATTTTTACTGAATATATATTGAACCGAAGGCCAGAACCTGCTATAGAAAATACCATTTAGAAAAAATAGAAAAAATAAATATTTATAATGTGGACAAAAAGGTAGAACAAAATAGACAAGTGATATTAAAAAAGAAGATAAAATAAACCATGGGAAATTTAATCTCCATTTAATCTTATGGAAAATATATGTAAACACTGTATATGAAAAATTCCCAAAAAATCCGGAAATACCAAGTATAAAAGGAGAAGCAGAAAATTTTGAAATTAAGTATAAAGGAATAGATAGATTAACTACATAACTTGCAGAAGAAACTAAAAAAGAAATTAAATAACCAATTAGGTTTATCACACTAAACTCCTTTTTTAAATTATCTAAAACATATTATAACAGTAAAAATTTTGAATCAAATAAAAAAATATTAAAATATAACTAAAAAGGAGAAAAATATGAATGTTGGGATAAAATTGAGAGAAATTGTTGAAAAAAAGAGAGATGAGGTGGCTTTTATATTTAAAGAAGTTGGTTATACTTACAAGAAATTGGAAGAAGAAACAAATAGATTAGCGAATTTATTAAAAGACCTCGGAGTTGAAAAGGGGAAAAAGGTTGGAATTTATATGTTAAATAATCCTGAATATATTTATTCATATTTTGCAATTTTTAAAATAGGTGCAATTGCTGTTCCTATTGACCATAGATTAAAAATTGAAGAGATATTTCCATTACTTAATCATTGTAATGCAGAATTTTTAATAACAACTGTTTCAAAGAATTTTAACCCAGATATGATTAAACAAAATGTGCCCTCTTTAAGGGAGATTATAATTACAAAAGGTAGTTTTCAAAATTGTATCTCCATGGAAGAGAAAATTAACAGTTATACATCGGAATTTCCAATAAGCGAGATAAACGAATCTGATATTTCAGCGATTTTCTATACCTCAGGAACAACAGGTATTCCCAAAGGAGTAATATGGACTTATAGACACCTTGATAGTCCTATTGAAACAATTGTCAATTATTATCATTATTTTAGAGAGAATGACGTATGTGTATGCCCAATTCCATTTTCTCATAATGGTGGTATTGTGGGAATTCTTCTTATCCTCTTTAATGTTAAACTAGTCATTATGGAGTATTATCATCCTTTGGAACTTTTACAAAACTTGCAGAAATATAATGTTACAGGACTTTTTTTAGTTCCAACTATGTTTATCGGCATGTTAAATCTTGATGTGTTTGAAAAATATCAATTACCCTATTTAAGATGGGCTGCAGTTTTTGGTGCTCCTTATTCACCAGATGTGATAAAAAAATTTAATAAAGTTTGTCCACAAGCAAAATTACTTTCTGGATATGGCCTTACAGAAACCGCTGCTCCAAATGTTTTACCACCACTTGAAAATGTAAAATTCGGTTCTGTTGGAAAACCTGTTCCATGGATTGAAATAAAAATAGTAGATGAAGATGGTGTTGAAGTTCCTAAAGGAGAGGTTGGAGAGATTATTATGAAAGGATGGCCAGTAACACCTGGCTATTATAATCAACCCGACCTAACATCTGAAGTAATCAAAAATGGATGGTTATATACAGGAGACCTTGGAAAATTTGATGAAGAAGGATACCTTTATATTGTGGGAAGAAAAAAAGATGTTATTATTGTTGGTGGACTTAATGTTTATCCAACTGAAGTGGAGGGAGTTATTTATAAACATCCCAAAGTAAAAGAAGTTGCTGTGATTGGCATTCCTGACCAATTGAGAGGAGAAACGATAAAGGCAATTATTGTCCCAAAAGAAGGAGAAAATATTGCAGAACAAGAGATAAAAAATTTCTGTAGGGAACATCTTGCTTCATATAAAGTTCCTACAATTATAGAATTCAGAAATGATTTGCCAAAAACAGGTTCAGGAAAAATAAGGAAAGAACTTCTGAAATAATTTGTTTTAATAATTATGTTTTACAATATCAATAAGTTCAGACAGAGAAGCAAAAGCGAGTGAAATATACCTATCTACACAGCCATAATAAAGAAAGATTTCTTTATCTTTAATAATGTATCCTGTGGGAAAAACCACATTCATTGCATTTCCTATTCTTTCATAGTCCTTTTCAGGCGCAAAAACCCATTTTTTTGTTCTTGCTATAATTTTTTCAGGATTATCTTTATCAAGTAAAGCAAGTCCCACTCTATAAATTGGAATAGAGGCAGTATATCTTATTCCATGATAAATAATTAACCATCCTTCTTCTGTCTCAATAGGAGGACACCCAAGTCCTATTCTATGACAATCCCACATTCCTGGTCTTACAGGTAATAAAATTTTATGCTTTCCCCAGTGTATAAGATCAGGAGAATAAGAAATCCAGATATGTCCTTCTCCTCTAATTATGGGTCTATGAATTAAAGCGAATTTCCCTTTGATTTTTTTAGGAAATAAAGAACCATCTTTGTCTTCTGGCGGAACAAGCGGGCCTTGTCTATCAAAATTTTTAAAATCATCTGTCAAAATCAAAGAAATTAATGGCCCTCCAGATGAAAAAGAAACATAAGTAATAGCAAATTTTTTTAAATCTTCTATATAAACTATTCTCGGGTCTTCAATGCCCCATCTTTCCTCATCATATTTCTCCTCTGGCAAGATAGTTGGTTCATTGGGGATTTCCCATTCATTTATACCATTTTTACTTTTTATCAATGTTAAATGAGAATATCCATCAAATGTTTCAACTCTACATAGTAAGTATACATATCCTTTAAATTCTATGACCCCAGGATTAAAAACAGCATTACATGGATATTTCCAATTTTCTGGAGTAAGTATTGGATTTTCGGGATACCTTTTAAAAATTGTTTCCATTTTACCCCCTTTTAAATTATAATTTTTAAGTATTTTTTAAAAAAACTTTTAACTTTTTCTCTATATTCCTGTGTATATGCTCTATCAAGACCTGTATGTTTTCCTTCAACAACATATAATTCTTTTGGTTGATTTGCTTTTTCAAACAATTTTTTAGCATGAGCAAAAGGAACAAATTCATCGTTTCTTGAATGAATTATTAAAATAGGACATTTAACATTATTAATAAAATTTTCAGGGCTGTTCAATTTAAAGTCACTTTTAAAAACATATTTACCAAGAAGTATTGAAAAAGAATAAAAAAGATATTTTAAAGGCCCAAAGTTTTTATAATAATTTTTCACCATATCAGGGAAGTTTGCAAAAGCAGAATCACTTACCACACACTTTATATCTTCATATTTTGAAGCAGAAATTATACCAACCGCTCCTCCAAAAGAATATCCCCATATACCAATTGGCAAATCTTTTGTTTTTTCATTATTTTTTATAAAATCAATTGCACTTTTTACATCAAGAAATTCTTTCAATCCAAAATAACAAACTTTCCCTTCGCTTTCTCCATGGGCTCTAAAATCAAAAAGTAAAAGAGAAAAATCAGGATATAAAAATTCTACAACTGATAGAATATCTGCTTTATTTGCTGGATACCCATGAAGACATATAATTGTACCTTTACTCTTATCTGAATAAATAAACCAACCTTTTAGTTTTTTGTTATCTTCTGTTTCTAAAACAATATTCTCAAAAGGTAAACCCATGTCTTTTGGAGTTATAAATATGTTTAATCTTGTTGGCATAACTGCTCTTATACCAATTATTAAACTGAGGAAAAAAACAATGATAAAAAAATCAATTATTAATCTGACCCACATTTTTTTCATTTTTACTTACAAGATAGTTGTTTTCTATATTTTCCCCTCATCTTTAAAAAAAATTTAATATAATTCTCACTTCTATAGTCAGGATATGTCCAATTCAAAAAATTGTATCTACCTTTTGAATAATATAAGGTAACTTCAGCAAAAATTCCCTTACCTAAATAAATCCTATGATAGTAATCTTTTGTAGAAAGAAGTATAACTTTTGAGTTATCAATATATCCAGGGTCTATATTTATTTTTCTTTTATCTGCTTCAGAAAATTTTTCTTCAATTTTATTTGTAAATATTTTCCATTCATATACCTCTTCTGGTAAATAAAGTCTTTCAAAAGAAATGAACTTCCTTTTTAAGTTTTTACCTATTTCTTCTTCATAATAATCAGTAAAATTAAATTCAAATGGCCCTTCACATATATCAATTTCACCCCATCTCTCTTTTAATGAATTTTTCACTTCATTTAAAATATTTTCATTATTATAAATTAACCCACAGAATATTTTGACTGGATATACATCTTTAATTTTACCCATATTTTAATTTTAATCCATTTATATTTATTTTTACAATAGATAAAAATTTTCCTAATTTAAGGTAAAATATTTGGTATGGAAAAAGATACAATTTGTGCTATCTCTACTCCACTTGGGATTAATGGAATTGGCATTGTAAGATTAAGTGGGAAAGATACATATAAAATCATTGAGGAAATTTTTGTGCCTGGTAAAAATCCTTTAAAAAAAATTAAGTTCAAAGTAGAAGATATTCCCTCACATACAGTTCATTATGGGCACATTATAGATAATGGGAAAATTATTGATGAAGTTATAGTTACTATAATGAAAAGTCCAAGAACATATACAAAAGAAGATATGGCTGAAATAAACTGTCATGGTGGTATTATTCCTTTAAAAGAGGTCTTAAATCTATGCATTAAAAAAGGAGCACGTCTTGCTGAACCAGGAGAATTTACAAAAAGAGCATTTTTAAATGGAAGAATTGATTTATCACAAGCAGAAAGTATTCTTGAAATTATTCACAGTAAAACAGAATATGGACTTGAAATTGGTATAAAGAAATTGAAAGGAGCTCTCAGTAATTTCATTTCTGATATAAGAAGAAAAATTTTTAATCTTTTGGTAGATATAGAGGCAAAAATCAACTTTCCAGAAGAAGAAGATGTGGAGAAATATCAAATTGATATTGAGAAAGAATTAAAAAGAATTTATCAAAAAATTGAAAATTTCTTATTGAAATGTAATAAAGGAAAAATAATACAAAAAGGTGTCAATGCTGCAATAATAGGGAGCCCCAACGTAGGAAAATCAAGTTTATTGAATGCTTTTTTGAAAGAGGAAAGGGCTATAGTTACAGAAATACCGGGAACGACAAGAGATGCTATAATGGAAATAATTAATATAAAAGGTATCCCTATAAATATAATTGATACTGCTGGAATAAGAAAAGCAAAAAATAAAATAGAAAAAATAGGAGTTGAAAAATCAATTGAATGGATGAAAAAAGCAGAAATAAATCTGCTTATAATTGATGGAAGTAGAAAATTAAACGAATATGATTATCATCTTCTTGAACATATTAAAAACAAACCATATTTGATTATAATAAATAAAATTGACCTTCCACAAAAAGTTGAAATAAATAAAATTTTAAATGAATTTGATAGAGATAGAATTATAAAAGCATCAATCAAAAATAATATAGGAATAGAAGAAATAGAAAACAAATTATATCAACTTATAAATGAAGGATTTGGCGAAATAAAAGGTGATGAGATATATTTGAATTTGAGACAAGAAAAAAAGATTAATAAGTTGAAAAAATATTTGGAGGAAATATTAAATGAAAAATTTCTTGAAATTATTGCTGAAAATT
>JAOAEP010000025.1 GCA_026416755.1 bacterium
GATTTTCAAAAAAATCTATACGACTTAAAAATTCTCCTAAAAAACCGAGTGACCCTGGATTTATAGCAATAATTCTTTCATATTGTTGACAGTTTTCAGGTACCCCGGAAGAAGGGAAAAAAAGAGGAACAACAATTGGAACACCAGAAGAAGTGAATGTTACTACAACAACTATTTTTAAGTTATCTCCTATCGTATAAAATGAATATGGTGGTATAACAGTATTTTCTTTAATTGTAACGGTTGTAAATCTACTTAAAAGATTCTGAATCTTACTTACTTTTGTCTGGTCTATTTCTGTTTCACCATTCATTACGTCATCATATATTTCACCAGATTTCTTTTCTACTGTATCCCAATCATTTGAAAACAAACAACAAATTCCTTTTATCTTCCATCCTCCTATATTAATAGGTTTAGAATAAGGATTAAAAATTTCTATAAATTGTCCAACTTCTTCTTTAATTATTATTGTTTTATTTGGTAGAACTTTTCTTTCCCAAGGCATAACAGCATCAATTTCATTCAAATAAGGGGTCTCTTCAATTCCTGTCATATATTCATAAACTGTAGGGATAGAATCTTTATCTCTGAAATCAACAATATTTAAAGAAATTTGGATTGCTTGTGTTTCTTTATAACCCATTTTTTTAAAAAAATCAATCAATTTGACTAAACTGGCTTTATTTATATCTATTCTTTCCTCTTCATTTTTATTAAGGTCTCTATCATATGAAAAACAGGTTATAAAATTCCTAATCTTTTGGTAATTTTTCTCACCAAATCCTGCAACAAGTTTAATTTCAGAGGGAGAAAAAAATGGTCTATCATCACCTTTAGGTTCTAAATAATAAAACTCATCGTCTTCATCAAATCCTTCATCTGGTTCATCAACAAAACCATCCCCATCATTGTCTATCCCATCAATTGGACTAAATAACATATCCTTATCATCATCAAAATTTGCCTTTCCAGGTTTACCATCTCCACCATACCTAAAATTTACAATATTCCAATAAAGAAACTTACCAAGTAATTTCTCAAAAATATTTATTTCAAAACAACTATGACCCTCATTAAAAGATGCTTTTAAATTACCCACTGCATTTATATTTACTTTCCCACTTTCATCCTCAACAAGCACTGCATACCTACCTATTATATTTTCTCTTCTATCTTTTATATAAAACCATTTTGCATCACTTTCTCCATCATTATTCAAATCAACTTCTTCTCCTTCAAAATTTAATCTCCAATTATCAGAAAAAGCGTCATATTCTCTATTATCTTTATCAATTTCCCATATAGCATTTTCAATTCCAATTTTTGAAAAATTCTTTGCCTCTTTCCCAAAAATGATTTTAGTTGTTGTTTTTGCCCATAAATTGAAAAGAATAAGCATTGTGGATGTAAATAGAAAGATTAAAAGAAGGACTAAAATTACAAGAATTATAACATCTCCTTTATTACCATCCAATTTTAATAATTTTTTTAATTTCTTTTTCAATTTCTTTCCCTTCCATTTTTCCCTTTGATACAACTATCTTAATTTCAATTAATTCAGGTAAAACAGGTTCTTTCATAAATTCTGTGTCCCAATTATCCTTCCAAATTTTACCATCAAAATATTTTAAGTTAAATTCCTTAATATCTTCTCCAAGAACTTGAGCACCCGGAAAACCTTCAAAAAATCTAAAATCAGGATTTTTACTATCTATTCTTACCATCTGAACCATTATTTTATTATTGTTCCAATAAATTCCAAATTTTACCAAATCTCCTTCTTTGTCTTCTGAAAATGGGGCAATAAATTTTACCCATGTTTTTTCTCCTTTAAAATTCATTCTATTGTCTCCTTTAAGGTCATTTATCATTGCATTTGAAATTCTATTCTCTATAAACTCTGAAACATAAATAATTTCTTTTAAAATTTCTTTCTCAATTGTTTTTTTCCTTGAAGATAAAAGAGAATTTTTTAAAATGAAAATAGAAGTAAAACAGACAAAAGTAAAAACAAAAGTTGCTATAAGGACCTCAATAAGTGTAAAACCTTTATCTTCTTCGGAGCATTGAAACAAAATATTTTTTCTCATCTTTCCCTTCTTTTTTCCAAAAAACTTCAAGTTCAACTTTATATAGGTTCTCTTTTTCTTCAATAAAATTTAATTTATACCTATATTCAGGGAAATCTTCAACAAATCCTTCAATTTTATCGGGTAAAAGAACATCTTTATTTCCATAGATTTTTTCAATTTGAGTAAAAATTTTATCAGCAATAAAAGAAACATTTACAGTTATTTTCCCTTTTTCACTTAATTTCATTATTACTGGATATACTCTAATTAAAGTTATAATTCCTACTGCAAGAATAAAAAGGCCAATTAAAATACTCATAAATGTAAAACCATCTTTTATTCTTCTATTAAACATTTTCCTGTTATATTATAAACTTTTATCTTTTTCTCTTTCTTTGAAATTCCATCAATTAAAACAATATGGCCCGCTTGGCTTGATGTCCCATCAGGTAAAAAAATTAAAGGATCCATTCCAGATGTTTTTTCTTTTATAATTATATCTTCAGGTAACTTTATTTCCTTCCAAATGATATTCTTCCCTTCTTTCAAAATTTTAAAACTTTTCTCTTCAAAAACTACAAAAAAATTACATCTTTCATTTATAGCACATTCCCTTGCAAAATTTATTCCTTCAGTTATTTTAGCACAAGAAGTATTTAATAGATATGAACGATGGTATTTTTGAATGAAAATTGTTATGGGAATAAAAAACAAAAGCGAAATAAAAAGAACAATTAAAATTTCAAGAAAAGTTATACCCTTTTTACTCATAAAATTTATTTACTTTCAATAAACTCTTTATGAAGTGCTGTAAGGGCTTTTTGACCATCCTTTTTTCTTATAACGCAGGAAATTTTTATCTCTGAAGTGCTTATCATTTCTATATTAATACCTGAATTTGCAAGACAATTAAACATCTTCCCAGCAACTCCAGGTTGATTCATCATACCTATTCCAATAATTGAAACTTTACATATATCAGAATCTGTAATAACTTTTTCTGCTCCTATTTCTTTACCAATTTTTTCAACAATATCTTTTGCTTTTTCCATGTCATTTATATTTACTGTGAAAGAAATATCTGCAAAATTATCTCTTCCTACATTTTGAACAATAACATCTACATTTATTCCTGCTTGTCCAAGAGCAGAAAATATTTTTCCTGCAATACCAGGTTTATCAGGAACTCTAAATATTGAAATTTTTGCCTGATTCTCATCAATTGAAACAGAAGAAACAACCGCTCCTTCTTTCAATTCCATCTCTTTTACCATAGTTCCCTCCGTTTCTTTAAAAGTTGATTTTACAGCAAAAGGAATTTTATATTTTTTTGCAAACTCCACTGCTCTTGATTGCATAACTTTAGCACCGGAACTAGCCATTTCAAGAAGTTCATCATATGAAATAAGAGGTATTAATTTTGCATCCTTTACTTTATTAGGGTCTGCAGAAAAAACACCTTCAACATCTGTATAAATTTCACATATATCCGCTTTTATTGCTCCTGCTATGGCTATTGCAGTCAGGTCAGAACCACCCCTACCAAGAGTTGTTATTGAATTTTCTGGACTTATACCTTGAAATCCAGCAATTACAACAATTTTATCTTTTTCAAGTTCTTTCATTATTTTTGATGGTTCAATCTTCTGTATTCTTGCCTTTGTATGTAATGTATCTGTTTTAATTCCTGCAAAATAGCCAGGGAAACCTTCAGCAGATTCTCCATAACTTTCAATAGCCATACACAATAAAGCAACTGAAACAATTTCGCCTGTTGATAGAAGTAAATCAAGTTCTTTTTCAGGAGGTACTGGCATAATCTGTTTTGCAAGTGAGATTAAATTATCAGTGGTCTTTCCCATAGCAGAAACAACGACTACTACTTTATTTCCCTTTCTTTTCGTATCAACTACTTTTTTCGCAACAAATTTAATTTTTTCAATATCAGCAACTGAACTACCTCCATATTTCTGTACAATCAAAGCCATCTTTTTCTCCTTTTTAGTTTAAATTATAACATTTTCTTGACAAATTTTGAAGTTTATTGTAAAAAAATAGTTATTTTAAAGAAAATGGAACACACTAAGAATTTTTCAGATAGATACAGGTTAATATGTAAAAAAATTCCTTGTATTATTCTATTATTAGATAAAGAAAAGAATATAATTGAAGTAAATGAAAGAATAAAGGATTTTGATTATAAAGTTGAGGATATAATTGGGAAAAATTTACTTAATTTGCCTCTTTTAAATCAAAAACAAATAGAAAATTTATTTAATAAAAAAGGGCAATCAATCCGATTAGAAATCCTTTCTGGAAACAATCAAATTAAATATGTAATAGGTGAATTGGTTGAATTAGAAGAAGAAATTGCAAAATATTTAATTATACTTCATGATATAAGTGGAGAAGAGGATTTAAAGACCAAATTAAAGGAAGAAGAAGATTTAGTTCATGAGTGGTTTAATATTGGTGAAAAAAGTATTGCTGGAATATATATATATGACGAAGATTTCAATATTATTTATGTAAATCCTAGTTTTTGTGAAATAATAGATTACTCTCGTGATGAAATTATTGGTAAAAAAACTTATGAATTTATCTATGAAGAAGATATAAATTTACATAAAGAATTAGCAAGAAAAAGGTTTTCAGGAGAAATTGATATTGCAAAATTTAATTTAAGATTCAAAAAAAGGAATGGAGAAATAAGATATTGTTATGCTGTTGGAAGAGTAGGTAAATTTAAAGGGAAAAAAGTTATATTAGGTACTTTAATAGATATAACAGAAAGAATAGAACTTGAAAATAAATTAAAAGAAGAACATCATTTATTAGAAAGAACTTTAACTGGAACAATTTATGCAATATCAAAAATAGTTGAAGTTAAAGACCCATATACTGCTGGTCACCAATTAAATGTTGCAAAATTATCTGAAACTATAGCAAAAGAACTTGGATTTGAAGAAAATAAAATCAAAGAAATATTATATGCATCTTTATTACATGATATAGGTAAAATTTCAGTCCCTTCTGAAATACTTGTTCTTCCAAGAAAATTAACAACTATTGAATATACTATTGTAAAAACGCATCCTATAACAGGATATAATATAATAAAAGTAATTCCAAATTTCGAAAAAATTGCAGAAATAGTACTTCAGCATCACGAACGCCTTGATGGAAGTGGTTATCCAAAAGGAATAAAAGGAGATGAAATATTGATAGAAACAAGAATAATTTCAGTTAGTGATGTTGTTGAAGCAATGATTAATCATAGACCTTATAGGCCTGCTTTAAGTTTAGATGATGTAATTGATGAATTATTAAAAAATAAAGAAATTAAATATGATAAAGAAGTTGTTGATATTTGTATTTATTTGCTCACAAAGAAAAACTTTAAATTTACCTAAAGGTGTATTATTTCAAAGTTAAAATTATCCCCAGTTTTTATAATGGATAGAATCTCAAACTTAAAAGGTAAGTTAATTTTTTTTGAATTCAAATATATAAAAGCAACTCTTTCCATTTTTCTTAATTTTTTTTCGTTTATTGCTTCTTGTGGTAAACCAAAATCGTTTGAACTTCTTGTTTTAACTTCTATAAAAATAATTTCTTTCCTTCTTTGAGCAACAATATCAATTTCACCTATTTTTGTTCTATAATTTCTGTCAACAATTTTATATCCCTTCTTTTTTAAAAATTCAATCGCTTTTTCTTCTCCAAGTTTTCCAATCTCTATATTTTTCATTTATTTCTATTTCTTAAGTAATACATTTTCGCTCTTGGAGCAAGACGATTTCTCTCTCTTGTTTTAAGAACTTCAATTTTTACAACATTAGGAGAGTATAAAGGAAAAATTCTTTCAACACCCTCTCCATATGAAATTTTTCTTACTGTAAATGTCTCTCTTATTCCCTTCCCCTTTCTTGCAATACAAGTTCCTGTAAAAATTTGAATTCTTTCTTTTTCCCCTTCTTTTATTTTTATATGAACCGCTATTTCATCTCCAGGCCAAAATTCAGGTATTTCTTTGTTAGGTTTTAGTTTTTCTTCAATTTCTTCAACTTTTTTCAATGTCATTTTCTCCTCCTTGTTTTATATATTTTTCATAAAGGTCGGGTCTTTTCTCTTTTGTCCTTTCAATTGCTATTTTTTTTCTCCACTTTTCTATTTCCTTATGATTGCCTGAAAGTAAAACTTCTGGAACTTTCATGCCTCTAAAATTTTTTGGTCTTGTATAGCATGGCCAATCAAAAATATAATTGTAAAAACTCTCATAAACAGGGGCATCCTCTGGTAAAACTCCTTTTATAAGTCGTACAACACTGTCTACTATAACCATTGTAGGTAATTCCCCTCCTGTTAAAATATAATCACCTATTGAAATTTCATAATCACATATTTTTTTTACTCTTTCATCAACACCTTCATAATGACCACATATTATA
Organism: bacterium; assembly: GCA_026416755.1. Lineage (GTDB taxonomy): Bacteria > Ratteibacteria > UBA8468 > B48-G9 > JAFGKM01 > JAMWDI01. The sequence goes on from JAOAEP010000025.1 coordinate 6,527, forward strand.
ATAAGACCCTTTTCTTGGCTTAATTTTTTGGCAAGTTTTTGATTAAAAACTTCACCTGTTGGACTTGTTAAAATGACTTTACCTTCTTTATTTTCTTTTTTTATATTTTCAACTGCATCATATATTGGTTGACACTTTAAAACCATGCCTTTTCCTCCACCATATGCTTTATCATCCACTTTTTTATGCTTGTCTTTTGAAAAATTTCTTAAGTTCCATATTACTATTTCTACTAATCTTTTTTCTTTTGCTTTTTTAACAATACTTACATCTAAAGGAGTAAAAATTTCAGGGAAAATTGTGATTATGTCAATTCGCATTTAAATTTAAATAATCCCTTTTTTCTTTAAAAATGATTCTACTGTTTGACTTGGTTTAGCACCAACACTTAACCAATATTTAACTCTATCTTCTTTTACTTCAAAAATTGCAGGGTCTGGTAATGGGTCATAATATCCTAAAACTTCAAGAACATCTCCTCTTCCATCTTTTTCATCACTCACAGCCACAATTCTAAAAAAGGGTCTATTTCTTTTTCCTTTTCTTACTAATCTTATTTTTGTTGCCATTTTTTCTCCTTTATACTTTTTCTTCTTTATTTGTTTCTATACTTTTATGAATAGCAAGAGCAATTTTAGTCACTTCAAGTCCATCTTCTCCAAAAGCAGTAATTTCATTTCTCAAATTTTCAATTTTGTATCCATCTTTTAAATGTTTTATATTATAAACAAAATCTGCAATACTTTCAATACCATATCCAGAATAAAAAATTTCACCCATTTTTTTGACTTCATTTATAAAAACAGGATTATATGTCATAACACCTATCCCATCATAGCAAACTCTCGTTCCCCTATCTTGACTATCACATTCTATTATCCCTTTTTCTCCAACAAGTTTAAAGCCTTGATTTACAATACTTTCAAAATTTTCAGGTAAAATCCAAGAAAGTTCAAAAGATAAAACTACTCCATTTTCAAATTCAACTATTGCAATAACAGCATCATATGTATCTATTCCTATTGATTTTAGTTTATTTTTTATTCCTTTTGCAAAAACACTTCTACCATTACTTTTTAAAAACCACCTCATTAAATCAAAAAAATGAACTCCAAGAAACCATACTGGAGAACTCTTACCTGCCCAGTTTGGAAACCAATCCCTTGGAACAACAATTTTATCTTCCATATGAACAGAACCATATTCAATTTTCCCAATCTTTCCTTCTTCTATATCTTTTTTAATTATCTGATGAAATGGGTCAAATCTTTTATGAAAATCAACTTGCAACAAAACATCATTTTTTTTACATGCTTCTATCATTTCGATACATCCTTCAACAGTTACATCAAGTGGTTTTTCAACAAATACATGAATTTTTTTATTAGCAGCATATAAAGTTGGTTCTCTATGAAAAGGGTCTGGTGTAGCAATTGCAATCCCATCAAGTTCTTCTTTTTCAATCATTTCTTTATAGTTAGTATATCCCTTTACATTAAACTTTTTAATCTGTTGTTCAAGAATTTTTTCATTTATATCACATATTGCAATAAGTTTACAAAGTCCTTCTCTTTCAAGTTGTTTATATGTATTTAAGATATTTGTCCCAAATTTACCAAGTCCTATTACTCCAAGTTTAATCATTTTTTACCTCCATTAAATTTAAAATTGTTCTCAATAAAATTTCACTTGCCTTTTTGATATCTTCTAATTTAATTTTTTCATGGTCTGAATGTGCATCGTCAAGCAAACCTGGACCGAAAACAATAACAGGCATTTTCCCAACTTTATTAAATAAACGAGCATCACAACTTGCAATAAAACCTTCAACGACTGGAATAATACCAGATTCTTCAGATGATTTTTCCATAGTTTTAACAAGAATATGGTCAGTAGAGATTGAATATGAATCATTATGAAGTTTAGGAAAGCTTAAATCATAATTGGAAACAATCCATTCATCTCCACAATTTTTAATAACATCTTCAAATTCCCTTTTTATCTGTTCTAATTCTTTATTAGGTAAAAATCCAATTCCTCCTTCTACTTCCACCTTCCCACAAACCATACTTGGCCAACCATCTCCTTTAATAACTCCAAAATTTAACTGCACAGGTTGCTTGAATTTTTCAAATAAAGGAACATTTTTACTTTCCTCAATTAATTTCTTCTCAAACTCTTTAAATTTAGGATAAAGATAACAAAACTTTTCAATCGCATTTACTCCTTCCCAAATTTTACCCATATGAACACTTTTACCATATAATTGAAGTTTAAACCATATAGCACCTCTATTTGCAGGAGTTATTTTTAATTCAGTTGGTTCAAGAACAATAACTCCATCTGCTTTATATCCATCTCTTATTAAAGAAAGAGTTCCATTTCCTCCTATTTCTTCCTCAATTACAATTTCTATTATAAGTTTGCCAGGAATTTTTATATTCATCTTTTCAATTGCAAGTAAAATTAAATAAATTGTAGCAATTTGCCCTTTTGCATCACAAGCACCTCTTCCATATAAATAGCCATCTTTTTCTTCAGGTATAAATGCTTCTTTCCAGTTTAAAGCAGGAACTATATCCGAATGAGTGTTTAAAATAAGAGAATAACCGTTACCTTCTCCTATTTCAAGAACAAGATTTTTTCTTTTTGAATAATCAGGAACTTTATCACTAAAAGTATATTCAGGGTCTTCTTTTATTTTTTCATTTATATTAACAAGTTTACACTCTCCAAATTTTTTAAATTTTTCATAAATAAAATTTTGAATTTCTTCTTCACCAATTCCTGAAATACTTTTTATTCTTATTAAATCCTTTAAAAATTCTTTTGCTTTGTTTAAACTCTCTTCAATGATCCCTTTAATTTTATCCACACAAAACCTCCTTTATTGCTTCTTCTATTACATTACAACCTTCTAAAATTGCTTTTTCGGTTATAATAAGAGGAGGATTTACTTTTATAGTTGCTCCTTTATATCCAACAGGAGCAAAAAATAAAAGTCCTTTTTCAAAACATTTTTCTACAATTTTAAAAGCAATATCTGGATCCGGTTCTTCTGTTTTTTCTTTCACTATATGTAATCCCCAAACAAGTCCTTTCCCACAGATAAATCCAACACAATCAAAATTTTTCAATTTAGATAATTCTTTTTCAAAAACTTTTCCCATCTTTTCAGCATTTTCCCATAGTTTATTTTCTTCTATGTATTTTATACTTCCGTAAGCAGCAGCACAGCACAAAGGATTTCCAGTATGAGTACTTGTCATTGTACCAGGTTCATATTGGTCCATAATTTCTTTACTTCCTACAACAGCACTTATTGGAAGAGAACTTGAAATACCTTTTCCAAGAACAAATAAATCAGGAATTATCCCGTAATGTTGAAATCCCCATAAAGTTCCGGTTCTACCAAAACCTGCTTGAATTTCATCAAATATTAAAAGTACTTCATTTTTATTACACCAATCTCTTAAATTTTTTGCATATTCAATCGGCATAAAAGAAGCATTTCCTCCTTGATATGTTTCACTTATAACTGCACAAACTTCTTTTTCTTTTATATTTTTTTCTTTCAATTTTTTCAAAAACAAGTCAAAACTTTTATCTTTGCATCTTGGGTCACCAGGAAAAGGAATTTGAATTATATCAGGGTCAGGATTAATAATCCATTCTTTTAGGTTTGGGATTCCACCTATCATCTGTGCACCTAAAGTTCTTCCATGAAAGGCGCCTTCAAAAGAGATTATAACTTTTTTATTTTTTTTCTTCCCATAGGTCCTAGCAAGTTTAATAGCACATTCAACTGCTTCTGCTCCTGTTGTTAGAAGAAAGACCTTTTTTAATGGATTAGGAGATAAAGAAGCAATTTTTTCAACAAGTTGCGCTCTTATTTCTGAAGGAAAACAGTAATTATGTAAAAGTGGTTTTTCTATTTGTTTTTTTATTTCTTCAATAACAATTTCATTTCCATGACCAGCATTTGTTACAAGAACTCCTGAAGAAAAATCTAACCACATATTTCCATACCTATCATAAACATTTACACCAATTGCTTTATCCCAAATAATCGGTGGCTGTCCAGACATTGAACGTGGCTCATACTTTCTTAATTTTTCAAGAATTGGAATTGACTCTGGAACTGGAATATCTGTTATTATTTTTCTAAATTCTGTCTCAATTTTTTTTACTTTTTTAGGAATTAAAGAAAATTCTTTTCCCAATTTCCCCTCCTTTTTTAAAATTCAGTATGTACTTCAAAATTATAAGTGAAAAGTTAAAATGTGTAAAATCTAAAATTTAAAGATTATTATAGGTTTCTTCAACAAAATCTATTATTTTTTCTATTTTAGCAAGACGACCTTTCCCTTTTTTTCCACTTGCAAGTTCACCCTCCTCCGGCTCTATAAAATAATAACCATACCTTTTCAATTTTTTAACATTTTCTTGAACAATTTTATTTAACCACATATTTTCATTCATAGCAGGAGCAAAAATAACTGGTCCTTTAAAAGCAAAAATTGTAGTTGTTAAAAGGTCATCACATATTCCTGAAGCAATTTTACCAATAATATTTGCTGTAGCAGGGCAAATTAAAATAATTTTCGCAAAATCAGCCAGAGCAATATGATCTTCCTCATACACTTTTTTTTCAAACATATCAGAATAAACCTGATTTTTAGATAAGGTTTCAAAAGTCAAGGGATTAATAAACTTTTTTGAACTTTCTGTCATAATAACCTTAACATTCCAATTATTCTTTAAAAGTTTTCTCACAATATCACATGTCTTATAGATAGCAATTGAACCAGTAATTCCCACAATTATATTTTTTTCTTTTAATCTATTAGCCATAGAAATATTATACATTTATTTGAAAAAAAATAAAAACTGTATTAAAATTATCTGGTTTTTTTAATAAAAAGTATGGAAAGAGAATACAAACTAAATTTAATAGGAGAGGTTATAGAAAATTACAAAATAGAAAAATTGATATGGCATGGAGGAACATCTTCTATTTATAAAGGAATATCACCTAACTTAAATTCACATAAAATTGTTGCTTTTAAAGTCCTTCACCCATATAGAAATACAGCGTCTCAAATAAAAAATTTTAAAAAAGAATTCAAAATATTAAAAAAACTTTCACATCCAAATATTATAGAAGTTTACAAATTTGGGCAAAAGAGTAAACTATTTTATATAGTTATGGAATACTTTGAAGGGAAAAACTTAAGGAATGCAGTAAATGAAATAATTATAAAGCCATCTTTATTTCCTGTAGATTTAACTCTTATATTAGTCAAGATATTAATAAAAATAGGAAAAACCATAGAATATTTACACTCAAAAAAAATTGTTCATAACGATATAAAACCAGAAAATATATTAATAAGTAAAGACATGACTAATTTAAAACTTATTGATTTTGGCTATTCAGAGAAATTAAAATTCTTTAAAAAATCTAAATACACAGGAGGAACTGATAAATATGTAGCACCTGAAAGAAAAAAGGGAATTTTAAGTTTCAAAAGCGACATTTATTCTTATGCAGTGATGGTTGAAGAATTATTAATTAATTATGAATTATTTGAAAGGATTTATCCAATTTTATTTTTAGCACTTTCAGAAGATCCTGATAAAAGGCCACCTTTAAATGAAATAATTAAAAAATTAGAGGAAATTTATGGTGCTTGGAATGATGAGTGATATTCATTCAAATTTTGAAAGTCTTCAATCCGCTATAAACTTTTATGAAAAAAATAAAATTGACAAACTAATAATTTGTGGAGATATTATTGGATATGGACCTAATCCTAATGAATGTATAGATTTAGTTGAAAAGAATGCAGATTTTATCCTTAAAGGAAATCATGAAGAAGGAGTTATAAGAAATGATTTTTCAAGATTTAAAAAATATGCTAAAATATCCCTTGAATGGACAATTAAAGAAATTG
>JAOAEP010000079.1 GCA_026416755.1 bacterium
ACAACAAACATAGAAGCATTAAAAATTGGACTTGAAATGGAAGGAGAAAAAGCAATTATAAATTCAATACAAGCAACAGAAGAAAGGATGGAAGAATTATTACCACTCGTTAAAAAATATAACTGTAAATTTATTGGATTACTTTTAGGAAATGAAGGGATGCCAAGGGATGAGAATGAAAGAGGTGCAATAGCAGCAAATTTTCTTGCAAAAATAGATGAATTTGAAATTTCCCATGATAAGATTTATTTTGATCCAATAGTTTTACCTGTGAGATTTCAACAAGACCAAGTAGTAAGTGTAATTGAGTTTATGAAGATGTTCAAAGAATTATTTCCTGATTGTAATTCAACTTGTGGACTTTCTAATGTTTCCAATGGTGCTTTGGAAGAATTGAGAGGACTTATAAATAGAACCTATCTTGTAATGCTTTGGAAATATGGAATGAGTAGTGCAATAGTTGATTCTTATGATAAAGAGTTAATTTCTCTTGTGCGCGGGGAAAGAGAAAACATAATTAATTTAATATGGAAAGCAATGGATGGAGAGATTGATATTGCGAGTTTATCAGAGGATGAGAAAAAATATGTTAAGACAGTTTATATTCTCCAAGGTAAATCAATATATTCTGACTCATACCTAAAACTTTGATATGGAAAAGGCATTTATAAGTGCTTTAAATGAAGGATGGGAAAATCTCTTAAGAAATATAAAAGAAGAAAAAATTGATGTTCTTTATTTTGGCCAAAAAATAGAGTTAGATTTAAATTCAAAAAAATTTATACCAGAGATAGAAGATAGAGATAAGATTATTATTTTGCATTATTTATTAGGAAAAATGAATTCAGATATTATTAAAGATGATGAGTTTATAACTTTTAAAGAATTACCAGAAGGGACCTTTTATTATCCTTCAATCTATTCAAGAATATATCTACCTTTAATTGAAAAATATAAAAAAAATCCAGATATCTTTATAGAAAAAGGGATTTCTAAAGGTGGAGAAAAAACTTCAAATTTTTCAATTAGGTTTAAGGTATTTCCAGATGTTCATTATATCATTGAGTTAATTCCAGAAGATGATGAATTTCCAGCAGATATAAGGGTTTTCTTTAATAAAAAAAGCAGTGAAATTTTTGAAATTGAGGACCTTGCAATTATTGGAGAAATAATAGTTTCTAAAATGGAATAATATGGAACTTTTTAATTCTAAAATTGAAAAGAAAATTGAATCTCTTCCTTTATCAATAAGAGTTAGACCTGAAAAACTTGATGATTTTGTAGGACAACTACATATTCTGGGAAAAGGAAAACCGTTGAGAAAAATAATAGAAAGTGATAAAATTCCTTCATTAATTTTTTATGGCCCTCCTGGATGTGGAAAAACAGCACTTGCAATGATAATCGCTAATACCACTAAAAAAAGATTTGTATCTCTTAATGCAGTTACAGCAACTGTTTCTGATGTGAGAGAAGTTTTAAAAGAGGCAAGGGAAATTTTGAGATTAGAAGGAAGGGGAACTATTTTATTTCTTGATGAGATTTCACACTTTAATAAACTTCAACAGGATGCCCTATTAAAAGATGTTGAAGAAGGGACAATAACTTTAATTTGCGCAACAATTCATAATCCTTATTTTTACATAAATTCTCCTTTACTTTCAAGAGGGCTAATTTTTGAATTTAAACCATTGAACGAAGAAGAAATAAAAAAGATAATTGAGAGAGCATTAAGAGATAAAAAAGGTCTTGGAAATTATAAAATTAAAATTACGAGAGATGCAATTGAATTTATAAGTAAGAAAAGTCAAGGAGATGCAAGAAAAGCATTAAATACTCTTGAATTTTGTGTATTAACTTCTGAACCTGAAAAGGATGGGTATATATTGGTTGATTTAAATAAAGTTAAAGAGTCAGTTGATAGATACTTTATTTATGATAAGAAAGATGATGCTCATTATGATACAATTTCTGCTTTTATTAAAAGTATGAGAGGTTCTGACCCTGATAGTGCTTTATATTATCTTGCAAAAATGATTGTAAGTGGAGAAGACCCAAGATTTATAGCAAGAAGAATGTTAATATTTGCATCTGAAGATATCGGAAATGCAGACCCTAACGCACTTATTCTTGCAAATTCATGTTATCAGGCAATTGAGGTTGTAGGGATGCCAGAAAGTAGAATTATTCTTGCCCAAACTGTTATTTACCTTTCAACCGCCCCTAAATGTAATTCTTCATATCTTGCAATTGAAAATGCTATTAAAGAAGTAGAAAGTGAAAAAGTAGAAGAAGTTCCTGACCATTTAAGAGGAACTGGTTATAAAGGAGCAGAGAAACTAGGTAGAGGTATAGGTTATAAATATCCACATGATTTTCCAGGTCATTATGTACTTCAGAGATATAGAAAAGGAGATAAAAAATTTTATTTTCCTCAGGATATTGGATATGAAAGTAAAATAAAGAAATTTCTTGAAGAGATTGAAAAAATTAAAAATGAATCAGAAACAGAAGAAAAAAGAGATAAGGGAGAAGATAAGAGAAATAAGGGAAACACTTGATTTTAAAGAGTGGGAGGAAAAAAGTTTAAAAATTCAAGAACGATTTCTTTTAACAGATTATTATAAAAATTCAAAAGTTATCTTTACATATTTTCATTTCGATAGAGAAGTTAAAACGGATATAATTATAAAAAAATGTTTTGAAGATGAAAAAATTGTTTGTATTCCCTATATTGACTGGAAATCTAAAGTTTTAATACCTTCTGAAATTAAATCATTTGATGAAATCATTGAAATAAAAGGGATACCAGGACCTAAAATTTTAAATCCAGTTGAGATTGATAAAATAGATATTATAATTGTTCCCGGAGTAGTATTTGATATTTATAAAAACAGAATTGGTATGGGTGGTGGATTTTATGATAGATATTTAAAAGATATCTCTGAAAAAACATTAAAAGTGGCTTTATCCTTTGATTTTCAAGTTTTAAATGAAGAATTACCTGTTGATAAAAAAGATATAAAGGTAAATAAAATAATAACAGAAGAAAGAATTATAGATTAAGATTATTCACTTCCTGTAATAATATCAAGGGGATTTTTTACAATTAATTCTTTTTCTGAAAAATAAGGATTTTCAGGGTTTGTTCCTTCGGGTCCAATTTTTCTGATTTTGAGTTTTACAGGAAGTTTTATTTTATAGGGTTTCATTTCAGGTAACATTTTTATTGCCTTTTTGGCTCCTTCTTTAAGTAAAATTTTTGTTTCCTCTGGAGGTATCAAAATGGCTGCTTCTCTACTTATCCCTTTTTTTACTGCAACCACAGGTAAATTTTCACCTAAAGTTTCTTTTGCCTCTCTACATGCTGCTTCATCTCCAGTTACGAGTATAACAGGAACATTAAAATGGCCTGCTATCACTGCGGATTGATAAATTTCCCCCCTTTCAATTCCATCATAGAAATATTTCATTTCATAAATAGAACTTTGTGTATGATGTAAAACTCCATCAGGAGTCCCATTCATTGCATGATAACCAAGAAGTATTATTCCGTCAAAAGTTTCATCGAGTCCATAAAAAACTTTCCCTTGCCTTGGGTAACCAGTAATATAACGAACTTCAGGTATCATCAATTCTGGAATAAAATTATTTCCTCCATCATGCCCATCAAGAACATAAATTTCTTTTACACCTGCTTCCTTTAATCCTTCACATACTGCTGTGATATCTTTCATTAAAAGTTTCATTGCTTCTATAAATTCAGGTCCCCTTTCCCTTGTCTGTGAAAATTTAAAAACTCCTGTAGCACCTTCAAGGTCTGTTGCTATATATATTTTCATCGCTATCCTCCTTAATTATTCATGTATATATAATGACCAGTTTTTATATTTTGTAAGGGCTTCTTCAACTGGGTCAGATATTTTTGATAAGTTAATAACTGTATGATGTTCAAATCCATTCTCGCATATAAATTTTAAAAGTTTTTGTAAATTGTTTATTTTTGCAATTCCGAATCCTCCAAATGTTTCTAATTTATCATCTGTTAATTCACCTTCACCAATATATCCTTTTATAATTCCATGCTTATCATCAGTTGAGAGCCGTAGGAATGTAAAGTATGATTTTTTTATTTGTCCAATAACCCCTCCATAGGCATTCTCTTTCCCAACGCTTTCTGATATTATTTCCTGATAGCTTATTTTCGGTTTTTTTAAAATAGAAACAGGGAAATTACTGCAGTGAAATAGAACTACTTTATCTTTTTCATCTTTGTAGTTATTATTTAAATCAACTATCGCACTTGGAAGGCCAGAAGCAATTTGAAGAATATACATACTTAAAGTCCCTGTAATATCAACTTCGCAAGCAGATGGAACTAAAGAATTTGAAAAATAACTTAAAACAGCACATGGTACAATTCCTAAATTTTCTTCTATTGATGTCCAACATTGAAATCCAATCCCTTTTATATCATTTTGATTAATCCAGTCCTCTATCACAATCTTAAGTTTTGCAAACTTTGTTAAAGATATTAATGGGACCTCTTCACTTTTTGTGTAGTTTTTAAATTTCTCAATTTCCTCTTTAACCTTTTTATCTTTATCATCAATTTTTGAAATTTTTGCAAAAATTTCAGATAAATCAATAACATCAACACTTATTCCATTTTTTTCAAGTATTTTTTCACTATATCTTACTGTTTTAAATGCATCAGGTCTTGTCCCAATTGCTCCAAGTTTTAGATTTTTAAGTCCTTTTATAACTTTACATATTTTTTCAAATCTATCAATATCCTCTGTAAATTCTTGACTTTCTACATCCACAACATGATTTTCTGTTAAAGTAAATTTAATTCCATATTGATATAAAACATTACAGACAGAAATTTTCCCACAAAAACTATCTCTTCTATTTTTTACATCCATTTTATTTATATCGTCAGGGAAAGCATGAATTAATAAGGGCACAGAAAGACCTGATAATTTTATGGTATCCGCTATTGCCTTTTCGTCTCCAAAATTGGGTAAGGTTACAATTATTCCATCAATTTTTTCCCTATTTTTTGAAAATAACTCAGCACATTTTTTGGCATCACTATAATTTTCTATACTTCCATATTTTGTATCTTTCTCAGAAAGAGTTATCACTTCAAACTTTTCTTTCAAAACTTTTAATAATTTTTCTCTTCCTTCCTTACATAAATGGTCTGGGAAAAAACTTCTATTACCAACTATCAAACCAATTCCAATTTTTTCCATTTATCCCTCCCTTTTTAAACTTAAAATGGCACTTTTATTTCCCTATACAGAAGTTTGAAAAAATTTCATCAAGTATTTTATCACTGATTCTGTTACCTACCAATTCATCTATTTCATCTATACATTTTTTCAAATTTTCAGCAATAATTTCAAGAAATTTTTCATTTAATATTTCCTCCAAATATTTTTTCAACTTATTAATCTTTTTTTCTTGTCTCAAATTCAAATATATCTCATCACCTTTTATTTCGCCAAATCCTTCATTTATAAGTT
>JAOAEP010000122.1 GCA_026416755.1 bacterium
CAGGGTGGAAGACAGAGGTTTTTTTTGAGAGATTAAAGGAGATACCAGAGAATATAAGGAAGGATATTATTATTACCGATTATGTTTCATACGAGGATTTACCGTTATTATATAATGGTTGTGACATTTTTATTTATCCTTCATTATATGAAGGATTTGGGTTACCAATTCTTGAGGCTATGAGATGTGGAGTTCCTGTAATAACTTCTAATGTTTCATCTATGCCAGAGGTAGCAGGGGATGCAGCTATACTTGTTAATCCAGAGGATGAGGAAGAGATTGGGGCGGCGATAATAAAGTTATTAGATGATAGGGAATTAAGGGATAAATTGATAAAAAAGGGGTTAGAAAGAAGTAAGATATTCACATGGGAAAATACAGCAAGACAAACCCTTAAAGTTTATAAAGAACTACACTGAAATTTTTTGAAAAATTTTTGGTAAAAATATAAAATTTAATAATGAACTCAAAAAAAATAATATGGGCTCCTTGGCGAATTGGTTATATACTTAAGATTAAAAGAGATAAATGTTTTCTTTGTGAAAGTTTAAGTTCTAAAAAAAATAAAGATTATGTTTTATATAAAGGAAAGTATAACTTCGTAATATTAAATATTTTTCCTTATAATAATGGGCATCTTATGGTTGCTCCATTCAGACATATAAAAGATATAGAGGAGTTAGAAGAGAAGGAATACAATGAACTATTTTCTTTAATCCAAAAATCAGTAAAAATTTTAAAAAAAGTTTTAAAACCGGATGGATTTAATATGGGAGTGAATATAGGGAAAATTTCTGGAGCGGGTCTTGAAACACACATCCATTTTCATATTGTTCCAAGATGGCAAGGAGATACAAATTTTATGCCAATTATTTCAGATACTAAAGTTATTCCACAATCTCTTGAACAACTTTCAAAAATTTTAAAAAAAGAATTTAAAAAAGGATCTTAAATGTATATTGCAGATTTCCATATTCATTCAAAATATAGTAGAGCAACAAGTAAAGATATGGAACTTTCTGGTCTTGTAAAATGGGCTAAATATAAAGGAGTAAATCTTCTTGGAACAGGAGATATAACACATTTTTATTGGTTTTATGAATTGAAAAGAAATTTAAAAGAATCAGAAAGATTTGGAATTTATGAATATGGTGGAATTGATTTTATATTAACAGGAGAAGTTTGTAATATTTTTGAACATAAAGGTATCACAAAAAAAATTCATAATATTATATTCCTTTCTTCATTAGAAAAAGCTGAAAAATTCAATAGAACAATTGAAAAATATGGTGATTTAAATTCTGATGGAAGACCAATTTTACAAATTGATGGAATTGAATTATTAAAAATATTAAAGGAAAATGATGAATTTGGTTTTATTGTTCCAGCCCACATTTGGACTCCTCATTTTTCTCTTTTTGGTTCAAATTCAGGGTTTGATAGAATTGAGGATTGTTTTGGTGAATTAACAGATGAAATATTTGCACTTGAAACAGGATTAAGTAGTGACCCAGAAATGAATTGGAGGTTGTCAAAATTGGATAGATTTTCTTTAATTTCAAACTCAGATGCGCATTCTCCTTCAAAAATAGGCAGAGAAGCAAATATATTTTTTGATAAGTTTGATTTTAAACAACTTATTGAGATATTAAAAAATAAAAATTTTAAGATGACAATAGAATATTTCCCAGAAGAAGGGAAATATCATTACGATGGACACAGAAATTGTAATGTTTGTTTTTCTCCAGAAGAAACAAGGAAAAATAATTATCTTTGTCCTGTTTGTGGAAGAAAAGTTACTGTTGGAGTAATGCATAGAGTTGAAACACTTGCAGATAGAAAACTAAATGAAAAACCACAAAAATTTGTTCCATTTAAAAAACTTGTTCCTCTTGACCAAATAATAGGAAGTGTATTGAATAAGGAAATCAATTCGCAAATAGTACAGAAAACATATTTTGAAATTATTAATAAAGTTGGAACAGAATTTTATATTTTTCTTGAAGCAAATGATGATCTTCTTGTAAATAAAATAGATAGAAAAATTTTTGAAGGGATTAAAAAGGTAAAAAATGGAGATGTTAATATAAAACCAGGATATGATGGTGAATACGGTAAGGTTGAAATTTTATTAGACGAGGATAATAGTAAAGGAGAAACGCTCTTCTAAAGATTAAATGAAAGAAATTGAAATTCTTTTTGTAAGTAATGGATATTTTGAAGATATGATGGCTTGTCAAATAATAAAACATTTGAAAAAAAATAATCCTTTTATATCTTTTAAAGCACTTCCCATTGTAGGAAGAGGTTTTCCATACATTCTTGAAAATATTCCGGTTTTAGGTCCATGTATAACTTTACCTAGCGAGGGTTTGGTTCATTTTAGTTTAAAGTATTTATTAAAGGATATAAAGGCGGGTTTAATAAGTTCTTTCATTAAACAAATTAAAATTATAAAAAAAGAAGGTAGAAAAGCCGATTTTATAATTGTAGTTGGTGATATTTTTTTATGTGCTTTATGCGGTTTTTTTTCAGGTAAAAAAGTTATTTTTGCTTCCACCGCTCAATCTATTTATATAAGGAAAATTGATAGAATAAATATATGGTTAATGAAACATTTTGCAAAAGTGGTTTTTCCTAGAGATGAAAAAACAACCTTATATTTTAAAAAGTTTGGTGTAAATGCTATATATTTGGGAAGTTTAGCAATGGATTGTTTAGAAATTACTGGAGAAAATTTTGATATACCCGATGGGAAGAAAATTGTAGGATTACTTCCTGGTAGGAGAAATGATTCATATATAAAATTAGAATATTTACTAAAAGTAGTAGATAGAACCATTATAGAATCAAAAAATAAAAATTATGAATTACCTATTTTCATAATTGTCTATTCCAATTTATTTAAAACTGAAAAGATAATGAAAATTTTGAAAAGTTTAAATTGGAAATTTGAAGAATCCAATGAAAGGAAAAGAGGAATTATTGGTTATTTAACTAAGAACAAAAACTCTATTATTATATCTGATAAGTTCGGTGATGTTCTGAATAAAGCAAATCTTATAATTGGATTTTCTGGTGCTTCTAATGAACAAGCAGTAGGTATGGGAAAACCTGTAATAACTTTTCCAATTAGGGGTAATTTATATCCTTGGGATTTTTTTAAAAAAATACAACAAAGATTGTTAGATGGTGCTATATTTATTTTACCCTTTAATGAAGAGTTAATAGTTAAAAAAATCTTTTCTATCCTTAAAGAATCAAATATAGAAGAAAGGATTAGAAAGATTGGTTTAGAAAGAGTTGGACCACCTGGTGCAGGTGAAAGGATTTCTTTATATATTAAAAGTCATTTTATAGAGCCATATATCTACGAACAAAAATGATAAAAAATTGGATATAAAACTTTAAAGAGGGTTCTATTACAAGTATTTTTTGTATAGATTTTTGACATAATTAAGAAAAAAAATAAAATATTCAATTGAAAAGATGAAAGAGGGATATATTAGTTAAAGTTTAAAACGGAGGGGAAAATGGAAAAGTTTAGTCCTAAAAAATTTGTAAAAGAGAAGATAGAAGAGATAAGAAAAAAAGTAAAAGATAAAAAAGCACTTGTTGCAACTTCTGGTGGGGTTGATAGTACTGTTTGTGCTATTTTAGCAAAGGAAGCCATTGGTAAGAATCTTGTTGTTTTTTTTATAGACGATGGTTTAATGAGAGAAAATGAACCAGAAGAAGTGAGAGAGTTTTTTGCCAAAAGAGGGATTGACCTTGAAATATGGAATGTAGAGGATAATTTTTTTGATGCTTTAAAAGGTAAAATTGATCCAGAGGAGAAAAGAAAAGCATTTAGGGACACTTTTTATAAAACTTTAAGTCAAGCAGTTAGAAGTTATTCTGTAGATTTTTTAATTCAAGGAACAATTGCTGCAGATATTATAGAAACACAAAAAGGAATAAAAACCCAACATAATGTTCTATCTCAGATTGGTTTAAATCCAATGCATTACGGATTAAATATAATAGAACCATTGAAGGAACTATATAAACATCAAGTCAGACAAGTCGCTAAAGCTCTTAAATTACCAAAAAAGATATATGATAGAAAACCATTTCCTGGTCCTGGACTTGCTACAAGAATTATAGGCGAGGTTACAAGAGATAGAGTTGAAAAGATAAGAATTGCCACAAAAATAGTGGAAGAGGAGTTGAAAGACAAGAATATTTTTCAAGCATTTCCAGTTTTATTTTCAGATAAGGCAACAGGAATTGTTGATGGAAAAAGATTGCTTGGAGATATTATTGCAATAAGAGCAGTAAAATCAGAAGATGCCCTAACTGCAAGTCCGGTGAAAATTATTTGGAAACATTTATATAAAATTAGAGATAGAATTTTAAAAGAGGTTCCAGGAGTTGTAAAAGTTTTATACGATATAACTCCTAAACCACCGAGTACAATAGAATACATTTGACCATTTAAATCAAAAAATTGAAAAAAGTTAAGGCAAAGTTTAAAAATATGGTTGGAATAATTAAATATGGGTCAGGAAATATATTTAGTGTAATTTCAGCAGTAAAATATATTGGGAAAAAAACTATTCTAATTGACAAACCAGAAACAATTGATAAAGTTAATTTTATAATTTTACCTGGTGTGGGGAATTTTGGCGCTGGCATAGAATTTTTAAGAAAAATGGAATTATATGAGGCAATAATAGATAAAGTAAATAATGGAATTCCATTTCTTGGTATTTGTTTAGGATTTCAATTTCTTTTTGAATGGAGTGAAGAAGGGAATAGAAAAGGTTTTGCAATATTTAAAGGAGAAGTTTTAAGATTTAAAAATAAAAAACTAAAAGTTCCTCATATGGGATGGAATAGAGTGGAATTTATAAAAGAAAGTAATCTTTTTAATGATATAATGAATAATTCATATTTTTATTTTGCCCATTCTTATTATGCCAAAACACCTCAAAGAGATATTATTTTTGGAGAGACAAATTATGGAATTAATTTTCCATCCATTATCATTAATAAAAATATAGTTGGAGTTCAATTTCATCCGGAAAAGAGTGGAAAAGATGGATTAGTTTTCATTAAAAATTTCTTGGAGGGAAAATGGTTACAATAAGAATTATTCCCTGTCTTGATGTAAAAGAAGGCAAAGTGGTAAAAGGAGTTCATTTTGAAAATTTGAAAATTGCAGGAGATCCGGTTGAAAATGCATCTTTTTATTGTAAAGAAGGAGCGGATGAACTTGTTTTTTTGGATATTAGTGCAACAGTAGAGGGTAGAAAAACTATGGTTGAGGTTGTTAAAAAGGTAGCAGAGGTTGTTTTTATTCCTTTTACTGTAGGTGGGGGGATATCCTCAATAAATGATATTGAAACACTTCTATCAAATGGAGCAGATAAAATTTCAATTAATACAAGTGCAGTGAAAACCCCTCAATTGATAAAAGAAGGTGCTAAAAAATTTGGGAGTCAATGCATAGTTGTTGCAATTGATGCTAAAAGGATAGGTGATAAAAAATGGGAAGTTTATATTGAGAGTGGTAAGAAAAAAACTGGACTTGATGTAATTGAATGGGCAAAAAGAGTAGAGGAACTTGGTGCAGGTGAGATTTTATTAACAAGTATAGATAAAGATGGAACACAGGATGGATATGATATTGAATTAACAAGAGAAGTAAGTGAAAATGTTAAAATTCCTGTTATTGCATCTGGAGGTGCAGGAAAACTTGAGCATTTATATGAAGCAGTAGTATATGGTAAAGCAAGTGCAGTTTTATTAGCATCTCTTTTACACTTTAGAATTTTAACAATCCCTCAGATAAAAAAATATTTATTTGAAAAAGGATTAGATGTTAGATTGTGATAAAATATGGCATTAAATTTAGAAGAAATAAAAAAAATTCTTATAATAGGTTCAGATGATATAGGATATAATCTACTTCTTACACCTGCTATAAAAAAAATAAAAGATATATACAAAAATTCCGAAATAGAGATACTAATTGGCCAAAAATCTCTTGATTTTGTTATTGAAAACCCATGGTTTTCTAAATATTTTGTTTATAAAAAGACAAATTACTTTTGTCTTCTTAATATACTTAGAAAGCAAAAATATGATTTAATAATAGATTTTAAAAATACTCTTTTACCATTTTGTTTAAAAAGTAAATATAAATTAACTTTTTTTACAAAGGGTTTCTTAAGTGAGAAAATTTATGTACATGAAAGTGAAAAAATTATGAGTTTCATTGAACCATTTTTGGGCAAAGGAGAACTAAAGTTGTTTTTTCCGGTGAGTAATAAATATAGAGATAAAATAAAGGAAATTTTTAATTCTATAGAAATTAAAAATTCTGATTTAATAGTCGTTTTAAATCCTGGTAGTGAATATATATATAAAAGATGGGATAAAAAAAAATTTGCTGAACTTGGAAAAAAACTTATTAAAGCATATGATGCTAAAATAATTATTGTGGGTTTAGAAAATGATGAAAAAATTACGAAAGAGGTCAAAGAATTGATTGGGGATAGTAATGTTTTTGATTTTGGAGGAAAGACGAGTTTAAGAGAGGTTTTTGCAATATTTGAACTTTCGGATTTAGTAGTAACAAATGAGTCATATTATATGTACTTAGCGTGTGCTGCGGATACAGATATAGTGGCTATATATGGACCAGGTAACCCTTATAGATATGGACCAATTGGAGAAAAAAAATTTGTGGTTCATAGCAAAATAGATTGTTTCCCT
Organism: bacterium; assembly: GCA_026416755.1. Taxonomy (GTDB): domain Bacteria; phylum Ratteibacteria; class UBA8468; order B48-G9; family JAFGKM01; genus JAMWDI01. Next base: position 6,763 of record JAOAEP010000122.1, read on the forward strand.
TGTATAAATAGTAAAAAATGTAAAATTAATTTCCAATGTCTTAAAGAAATAGAGGTTGAAGATGTTTTTAAATATTGTGCTTTAATACTTGATGAAAAGTGTCAGCCCAGATTATTTGAAATATAAAAACTTATTTCAAAATTTAGGAAAGAAATATAAATATGATAAAATTTTTTATATAATAGTAAATGGAAAAATTTTTGATCACAGGTGGATGTGGTTTTATAGGTTCTTGGTTAGCAGAAGAACTTATAAGACAAAATAAAAAAGTAATAATTATTGACGATCTATCAACAGGGAATATTAAAAATATTTCTAATATTTTGTCTCATCTCAATCTCTCTCTTTTTATAGAGACAATTTTAAATCCTAATATTTTAGAAGAACTCATAAAAAAAGTAGATTTTGTATTCCATCTTGCAGCAGTGGTTGGGGTAAAAAAAGTTATGGAAAATCCAATTCAATCTATTATTGTGAATATAGAAGGGACATACAATATTTTAAAATACTCTTCAAAATATAAAAAAAGGGTTTTAATAACATCAACTTCTGAGATATATGGGAAAAACTTGAATACCCCATTTAATGAGGAAGCAGATATAGTAATTGGTTCAACAAAAAAGAAGAGGTGGTCATATGCTTGTACAAAAGCAATAGATGAATTTTTATCATTTGCTTTTTATGAAGAATTTGGATTACCTGTGATAATTGTGAGATTATTTAATACTGTTGGTCCAAGACAAACAGAGAAATATGGTATGGTTATACCAAGATTTGTAAAACAAGCTTTAACTGAACAACCGATCACTGTTTTTGGTGATGGTGAGCAAACGAGATGCTTTATTCATGTAAAAGATGTTGTAGAACACTTAATAAAACTTATTTATGAAGATAGAAGTTATGGAGATGTCTTTAATATGGGTAGTAATGAAGAAATTAAAATAAAAGATTTAGCTTATCTTGTAAAAGAAATGACGAAAAGTAATTCAAAAATTGAGTTTATAAATCCAGAAAAAATCTACAATAAAGGTTTTGAAGATATGGCAAAAAGAATTCCTGACTTAAATAAAATAAAAAATATTATAAATTTTCAACCTAAATACACGATAAAAGATATAATAAAAGATGTGATTAATTATTATAAAAAACAAGAGGATTTATTATTTCCCTTTCCTTAAAAATAAAATGAGAAAAAAAAATAAAAAGATAACAGTTGGATTAATCCTATTTTGTGCCTTTCTTATCAGGATTGTTTATCTGTTTTTTTTAAAAGATACTGTTTATTTTGATCCTTACATAATGGATAAACATGACCAAAAAACATTTATATATTGGGCTGAAGAGATTATAAAACATCCATTTTATGTGGATGGTAAGGTCTTTTATATGGCCCCGTTTTATCCCTATTTTCTCGCCTTTTTATATCTTTTAACAGGTGGTAATTTATTTTTTATCTATTTTATTCAAATTTTAATTGACGTTTTTCTATGCTATCTAATATTTTTACTAGGGAAAATTCTTGTTGATGAATGGGTTGGAATAATTGCTTGTTTTTTTTGTGCTTTTTATAAGACATTTGTTATTTATTGTGTCACCATTTTAAGTGATAATATTATTATGTTTTTATACATTGCATTTATAACTTCCCTTTATTTATCTTTTGAAAAGAAAACTTTTAAATGGTGGATTATAACTGGCATTTTACTTGGATTTTCTGCTCTTGCCAAACCTACAATTGGAATTTTCTTACCATTTTTACTTATCGGCATTTTATTATATCCTCAAAAAAAAATAATACCATTTGAAATCTCGTCAAATAAACAGAAAATTTTAGTTTTTTTTATTTTAATTTTTGTTAGTGGTATTACAATTTTACCCATCACCATTAGAAACTGGTATGTGGGTAAAATTTTTGTTCCTATATGTTCTAATGGTCCTGAAAATTGGAGAATTGGAAATAGTTCTGATTCAATTGGTCTTTTTTGTTATCCTGAAGGAAATATACTTTCACCACTTTCTTTTGAGTTTTGGAAATTATTTTTAAAAAAAACCCATCTTTTTTTTACAAGTTATGAATGGCCCCAAAATATGAATGTTTATTTAATGGATATGTTAATTCCGTCTTTAAAATTTGCTTTTATTAGGTTTGGTTTTATAGTACCTTTGGGAGTTTTTGGACTATTTTTATTTTTTAAAAACCTTAAAAAAAATTTTTTATTTATATTCTTTACTATTTCCAATATTTTATGGGTAATATTATTTTTTATAACTGATAGATATAGATTACCTGCTATTGCTTGTTTTTCTATTTCCGCTTCATTTTTAGTAGTTTGGGCTTTAAAAGAAATATTTAAAAATAAAAGAATTCTCCAACCTTTCATCTTTTTTGTTTTTTCTTTTATTTTTGCATATATCTTCAATACATCACCAGGGGAGACACTTCCAGAAGAAAGTAAAAAAATATTTGGGTATTTGAGTGCAAAAGGAATTGCAGAAGATTTGAAGGAAAAGAAAATTGAAAAAGCATATAAGAAGGCGACTGACTATCTAAAGATTTTACCAAACGATCCTAAAAGTAATTTCTTAATGGCGCTTGTTTATTATGATATGGGTTATAAAAATGAATCTCTCTTTTACATAAAAAAGACACTTGAAATTGACCCCAATTTTTCTCCCGCTTTAAAATTTTTAAGTGATATAGAAGATGATAAAATATAAAAAAAAGTAAAAAGTATTTGAAGTTAAAAAAAGAAAATTTTTAGAAAGAATAAAATTTTTGTTTTTATAAAAATGGGGAAAAGTAGAGTTTTTAAAAGTTTACCTTTATTTATTTTATTATTTAATTTTTGTTTTGGTGAGGACATCAGAAACTTTATGATAAAAGAAAATGAAAAAATTATTATTTTTGCCCCCCATCCTGATGATGAAATTCTTGGTTGTGCAGGATTAATTCAAAAAATAATAAATAATATGGGGAAGGTTTATATTGTATATTTGACAAATGGCGATCATAATCAAATACCTTATAGAATTTATGAAAAAAAAATTATTTTAAATCCAATAGATTATATTAAACTTGGAGAAATAAGAAGAAAAGAGTCAATAGAAGCCACAAGAAGTATTAAAATTAATGAAAAAGACTTGATATTCCTTGGTTATCCTGATTATGGAACTTTGAAAATATGGGAGAATTATTGGAGAGAAGATGATAAACCTTTTAAAAGTTTCTTAACAAGAGCAAGTTATGTTCCTTATAAAGAAAACTATTCTTTTGGTAAACCATATGTGAGCAAAAGTATTTTAGATGATATAGAGAAAATAATTAAAGAAATTAAGCCAACTAAAATTTTTATAACATCTAATTATGATACAAATGTTGACCATAGGGCACTTTATAATTTTGTTAGAATTGCTCTTTTAGAAATCCAAGAAATAAAACCTGAAGTTTTTATTTATTTGATTCATTTTAAAAATTACCCTCAAAGAAATTCAGAAAAATTACTTATTTTAAATCTTCCTTCTGTTTCTGAATGGTATAATATATCTCTTGATAATAAAGAAATACAAAAAAAGAAAGTGGCTATTGAATGTTTCAAATCACAAATGGTATTTAGAAAAAATTGGTTTATGTCTTTTGCTAAAGAAAATGAAGTTTTTTATAAAGAAATTGATGTAACTCTTGACGAAAACCTTATTATAGAAAGTGAAAAAGAAGCAGAATTTGAAAATTACAAAAATTTATCTTATCCATTCTATGTAATGCTTAAAAAAGAAAATAGTTTTTTAAAAATTGAATTTGTCCATAAGAAAAAAATTTTATACCCTGTTAATTATACTTTCTATCTTTATCCTTTTAAAGAAGGAATAGAATTTTCAAAAACTCCTAAAATAAAAATTAATCTTAAAAAGGAGAAAGAAGTTTTAACTGGATTAAATGTTAACTATTATAGAGAATTGAAATACGAGAAATTAAAAGATAAAATTACTTTTAAAATAAAATTTTCAGATTTAAACTACCCCAATTATTTGTTTTTCTCTGCAAACATAAGAATTGGTGGTGTAAATTATGATTTTGTCCCATGGGAGGTTATAAAAATTGAGTAAAATTAAATTTCCAACTTTATACTATTTAAAAAAGGAATGGAGAAAAGAAATAAATATTTTTAAAAATCAACCATTTCGTCTTGCTTTATCTTTATCTCTTGGCGTATTTATAGGATTTACTCCCACAATTGGATTTCAAACAATTTTATGTTATTTGGTTTCCCAATTATTGGATTTAAGCTTTATTGGTACTTTTACAGGAAGTTCAATTCCAACGGGAATTCCATATCTAATTCCTTTTACTTATTATTTTTGTTATAAGGTGGGTACATTTCTTTTGAAAATAAAAACAAATTTTTCAATCCATGATTTTAAAAATATGAAAAGTTTTCTCTTTTATTCACTTATAAATATTGGAAAACCACTTATAGTTGGGTGTTTTTTCTGTGCTTTTATTGGTGCAATTTTAACTTTTTTGCTTTCTTTTTTTCTAATTAATAGATTTAAAAAAAATAAAAAAAATGAGAATTATTAATATTTCCCTTGGAATTCTTTGGGAATGGGTAATAATTCCTATTTTAATTTATTTGTTTCTCCCAAAGGGAAGGGAATTTTATTTTTTATTTCCACAAAATGATTTTATAAGATTTATAGTTTTTCTTTTATATTTATTTTTTGGGTTATATTTTACATTTCTTTCATGTCAATCTCTTCACAAATTAGGTAAAGGAACGATAATGCCAAATGACCCTCCTCAGAAACTTGTGAAAGAAGGAGTTTATAGTTATTGTAGAAATCCAATGTATCTTGGGTATTCTTTTTTATTTTTTGCTTTTGGTTTTCTACTAAAAAATGTTTCATATTTGTTCGTTTCTATAGGAATAATAATTTTTATTTTTATATACACAAAACTCATTGAGGAAAAAATTCTTATTAAAAGATTTGGAGAGGAATATTGTTTATATAAAAAAGAAGTTCCTTTTATTTTTTCTTTTAGATGGCATAAAAATTTTTTATATAATTTTTCTACTTTTCTATTTTTAAATATTTTATGTTGGGTAGTGATTGATATTTTGTTGATAATAGAAAAATTTAAAAAATGAAAATAAATATAATAAAAAATGCTCTTTTATCGTCTTTTTCAGTGGTAGAAGAATTGATTGAAGAGATTGAATTTATTCTAGAAGATAGAGAGAGAATTTTTTTAAAATATAGAAAAAGTATAGAAGAAAAAGTAATTAAAATGAAAATATTTGAGATGAAAAAGGTACTTTTAGATTTGAAGGAAAAACTTAATATAAAGGAAGAAGAAGTTGTAGATAAAGCAGTTATAAACTCAAGATGTGCTAAAATATGGGAGATTTTAAATGATTTAAGAATTGAAAAACTTAGAAGATATGGAGAAATTAATCAAGATATAAAGTTAATTATAGAACCTTCAATTAAAAAATTACTTAAATTGACAAATGAAATAGTAGATTTAACAACTAAAAAAAGATAAAATAAAACTTAAAAAAGGAGAAAAATGGAAGAAAGAGAACTTAAGGAAAATGAAATTTATAATATTTGTAAAAATAGTTTTGAAAAAAGGGATTTTAGAAATAAAAAAATAATAGTTATAATTCCTGATACAACTCGTTCAGGTCCAACTCATTTATTTTTTAAAATTTTAATTGAACTTTTATCTCCTAAAGTAAAAAAACTGGATTTTCTTATAGCACTTGGAACACATCCTCTTATGTCAGATATTAAAATAAAACAATTTTTGAATTTAAAGAGAGAGGAGAAATATTTCAATATTTTTCAACATGAATGGGATAAACCCGAAAAATTAAGGAAAATAGGAGTTATAACAAAGGAAAAAATGAAAGAAATAACTAATGGATTGATGGTAGAAGATATTGAAATAAAAGTAAACAGTATTATTTTTAATTATGACGAAATTATTATTTATGGGCCTGTTTTTCCTCATGAAGTTGTTGGTTTTTCTGGTGGTTATAAATATTTCTTCCCTGGAATTTCTGGCCCTGAATTTTTGCATAAATTCCATTGGTTGGGTGCTTTAATTACAAATCCTAAAATAAATGGTTTTAAAAAAACACCTGTACGAGATTTATTGAATATTGCTGCAGAATATATAAAAATGCCTAAAACATTATTATGTAGTGTTATTAAAGATAAAAAAGTTTATGGTCTTTTTATCGGAGGGTTAGATGCATGGGAGAAAGCAGCTGATTTATCAAGCCAAATTAATATTAAATATGTTGATAGGTCTTATAATCTTGTTATTTCAATATCTCCTGAAATATATGAAGATATATGGACTGCAGGTAAATGTATGTATAAACTTGAGCCTGTGGTTGAAAATGGAGGAAATCTTATTATTTATGCTCCCCATGTAAAAGAAATTTCATATACTCATGGGAAATATATAGAAAAAGTTGGCTATCATACAAGGGACTATTTTTTAAAACAATGGGATAGGTTTAAAAGTTATCCTGGTTGTATACTGGCTCATTCAACACATGTAAAAGGAATTGGAACTTACTTAAATAATGTAGAAAAACCAAGGATTGAAGTAATACTTGCTACATCAATATCAAAAGAAACTTGTAAAAAAGTTAATTTAGGTTATATTGATTATAAAGAAATTAAAATAGAAGAATTAAAAGGTAAAGAAAAGGAAGGTATTTTGGTAGTTGAAAATGCAGGTGAAGTTTTGTATCGGAGGAAGGATGGATATATTCCTGATATAGATAAACTTTATAAAGAAGAAAGAAATGAGGTATAAAATTGCGATTGTTAACTCTACAAGTTTTGGAATTATTTATCCAGAGCATATTGAAAGTTTAAAAAAATTTTCTGAAGTTGTAAGAATAAATTTCCCTTTTGATGTTTCTGAAAAAAGAATAATAGAAGAACTTTCAGATTTTGATGGATTAATAGTTGGAATGACTCCGTTTTACACAAGGAATATTCTTGAAAACTTGAAAAAACTGGTAATTATTTCAAGACATGGTATTGCAGATTCTAATATTGATTTAAAATCTGCAACTGAATTTGGAATAATAGTGTGTAGATTTCCTCTTGAAATTCAGAGAAATTCAATGGCTGAATATACAGTTGGTTTGATAATTTTAATGGCAAGGAAATTAAATCAAAACTATGAGTTTATGAAAAATGAGATATGGGGTAAAAGAATAGAACTTATAGGTATGGAACTTAAAGGGAAGAATATAGGAATTATAGGTTTTGGTAATGTTGGAAGTAGAGTAGGGGAAATTTTAAAGAATGGTTTTGAAGTAAATATATATGCTTATGACCCTCTAATTTCTGAGCAAAAAATAAAAAATAAAGGGTGTATTCCTACTACTCTGGATGAACTTTGTAAAATTTCAGATATTATTTCTTTTCACTGTCCCTTAAATGAAAAAACCTATCATATGATAAAAGAAAGAGAATTTGAAATAATGAAAGATAATGTGATTATTATAAATACATCCCATAAAGAATTGATTGAAGAAAAAGCACTTATAAAATACTTAAAATCAGGTAAAATTGGTGGGTATGCAGAAGATGCGATAGAAATTAAACAAATATTCAAAACCAATCCACTTTTGAAATTTAAAAATGTTATAATTATGCCTCATTTGGGAAGATATACATATGAAACAATAAAAAAAATGGGAGATTTTACAGTAGAAAATTTAAGAAGAGTTTTTGTTGAAAGAATTTTTCCAGAGTGTGTTGAAAATGAGGATGTAAACCCCAAAATTATTTTAAAAAGACCTAATGTTTATTGAAAATTTTTTATCAACAAATATAACCTTAAAATTTTGAGTATATTGAGGATAAATTTTAAGATATTCATTTTTTATAATTTTTTTTATTTTATTTTTAATCTCTTTATCATTTTTAGTAAATCCAAAACACCAACCACGGAATCCTGCTCCAGAGAATCTTGCTCCATAAACACCTTTAATTGAATTTAAAATTTCATAAATTTTAATCAATTCTTCTGCACCACATTCATAGTTTTTAATTGAACTTTCTCCTGATTCTTTAATTAACTCTCCAAATTCTTCAATTTCTCCTTCTTCCCACAATTTAATTCCTTTTTCTACTCTTTCCATTTCACTATAAAAATGAGTACCCCTTTTTCTTAAATTTTCAGGTAATTTATCTTTATATTTTAGAAAATTCTTTTTATTTATATCTCTTAAAAAAACTTCATTACTGATATTTTTACCTTCAAATTCTAACAGTTTTTCTGCAGCAATTTTACATTCTTCAACTCTTTTATTATATCCAGTATCATATAATACTTTTTCTATTCCTGAATAAACCATAACAATTGAATAATTAAGGTTTTTGTCTGATTTAATGTTTTCATATTTTAAATCTTTACAATCAAGAGATAATATTGAATTTTTATCATTATTACTTAACAAAATCGTTGATTGGTCTAAAATGCCACTTTTAACACCAAGATATTCATTTTCCACTTTTTGAAACAAAAATATATTTTCCTCTTTAGAAAGTTTTATATTGTTTACATATTCAATAGCAATTAAATAAGATAGCCCAGCAGATGCAGAAGAACCAATCCCTCCAGAAGGTAATTGTCCATAAATTTCTCCTTCAATTCCATATTTTATTTTAAAATTCTCTTTTAAAACATAAACACATCCTTTAAGTAAATCATCCCATTTTTTCCTATTTTCAGGTATTTCATTTATATTAAATTCACTTTCTTCTTTAAAACTTAAACTCTTTATTTTTATCCTTCCACTTTCTGTTTTCTGAAATTTTAATATAGTTCCTTTATTGATGGTGATGCCAAGAACTTTTCCTTTTTGATGGTCAATGTGTGCACCAATAGGACAAACTCTATAAGGGATAAAAACAGAGAACATATAATTAGAAACTTCTATATGGTTGCTCAGACCAATTTACAATATTTACAGTTCCACTCGATTGAGCAAAAATTCTGAAGTTAAAATCTTCAATTAATTGTTCACCTGGGTAATTTGTATTATTATTTCTTCCAATATATCTGTATGCTTCTCCATATAAGTAAGGGCTCACTTCTATAAATTCAGGACCTTCATAACTTGGTAATCCATCTATATCGCTTCTTGTACTTCCTCCACCTATTCTCCTATAATTAGCTGGTGCATATATCAAACTAATTTTTCCTTGTACTCCTGAGTAAGGATTTGTAGATGGAGGAATTGAAGATAGTCTTAAAAAATATTTTGTGTTTGGTTGTAATAAAACAGGGGGATTAAATTCAAAAGCTACCCAAGAAGCAGAATTAGAAGGTATTTGCGAACTTAAAATAGTATTACTTGTTCCTAAAATTGGTCCAACAGTACTTCCACTTCTAATTGTCATATAAATACTACTTATATTTGGATTCTCTTTTCTTAGTTGCATTTCAATTTTGGCTATCTTTATTTGTGATGAACCAGTAGTAAAACTTTGTCCTATATCTCCATAAATTCCTGGGAAATCACCTATACTACCTAATAGATTACCAGAAGTAAACAATATAGATGGAGATGAATCACTTGAACTAACATTAACTTTTGCTTGAACAGTTTTACTCATATTCCTATAATAACCAGTTGAAGTTATTAAAATACTTCCATCTGATTGATTTTCGAGAATTACTGTATAATAACCTTCATCAAATAAAACATTATTCCATCCACTTCTCCAATTTGGTTGTCTTGTAAGTTTCCACACAGCTCTTTCAAGTCCTGCTTCAGCAATATTAAGTGCTTTAAAATAAAATATCTGTTTTTTTGCAAGGACTCCTTCAAGGCCTGCCATATTTAAAAATGCAAGTCCTAATATTGAGAGTATCAAAACAATCATAACAACAGCAACGAGTGTCATTCCTTTTTTCATTTTAGTATATAGGTTCAACTGGTCCAACTCTTGGTGGTTCTATTGGTTCAAATTGAGGTGGCGGTGTTGTTCCACTAGAACCACCACTTCCACTAGAATTACCTGAACTACTACTTCCAGAATTCCTTGAGGAAGTAATAGTTCTATTTATATTTCTTAAAGAGATTAATGAGTCAAGCGTGGTTTTAATTTCTCCATCTTTAAGTCTTAAGTTTACAGTAACATAATACGCATTTCCTTCACCTTTAACCTTTTCAAATCTTATATTTTCTACTTTATTTTTTATTAAATAGTGTTTATTTACACCATCAAAATATACAAGATTATTTCCTTCAATTTGAAAATATTCATTTTGAGTAGTAGGAGGTTGAGGAGGTGGAGGTGGTGGAGAGGGTGGAATTTCTGGTTCTGGTCTTTCAATAGGTTCTGTTATACTCCCTGGTCCACATTCACAACCTGAAAAGAGAAAAATTATCATTGTTATCTCACTTAATAATAAATATAGTTTTTTCATTTTTCACCTCTTGTTTAATTTTACCTTTTAAATTTTTTTTTGTCAACATTTATTTCTTTATTATTAACTTTCTTCCTGAATCCTCAATTTCAATCTGTTCTGGTTTTTTATCTCTTAATTTTTTTTCAATAAATCTTACTCCCGAGACAGCCTCTCTTTTTAACTCCATTATTTTTTCTTCTCTTTTATAAGTTTTATTACCATAATAAAGGACATAACCAATGGTAAGGAGAATCACTATTCCACTGACAATCCCCACTATCATCTCAATAATTGTTAATCCTTTCTTTTTTATTTTCCTTACCATGGCGCTATTATTGTCTGTAATACTACTTCATTATTCCTTCTGTTTTCAAACCAAATAACTTTAACTGTAATCTTTTTATAATCTGGAAGCGAGTCAGTATCTTCCGGGTCATTAATGTCCTCTATCATTGTTATCCTTCTTCCTGAGATTTCATCTATTTGTACAACTGTTCCATTTTCTATATAATTCATAAGATTATTATAACTTATCGTCCTTAAAAATTCAATTCGTGAATGAGCAATTTGAAGTGCCGTTCTTCTATGTCTTTCAAGATTTAAATTTATTTGAGAATATAAAAAATAAGATAATGTTCCAATAAATCCAATAATGATTATTAAAATTGCAATTAAAATTTCAACTACTGAATACCCATTTTTATTTTTCCTCATTCTTTCCCTTTTCTTCAAATTTTCTTTTTTCTTTTTCTGCTATTTCTTTCGCCTGTTTTTCTGTAATTATTTTTGGGGTTAAGAAAATCACAAGGTCTGTCTTTTTACCTGTAAGTGATTTATTTTTAAAAATAAATGGTAAAATATCCCCTAAAATAGGAACTTTATTACTTCTTTCTGTTTTTTCTGTTCTCAAAAGTCCTCCTATTACTATTGTTTCTCCATCTTTAATCATAACTTTTGTTTTTGCTGTTCTTATATTTGTGTCT
>JAOAEP010000002.1 GCA_026416755.1 bacterium
AATAATAAGAATTTTTTTAAATTCATTTTTTTTAAAAAAATTTTTTGCTTTTTTATAAAAATTTTCATCCGTAATATCAAAAATTTCTGAAGAAAATTTTTTTATTACAGATGGAGTAAATTTTAGTGTATGCCATGCACAAACTTTAATAATTCCTTCTTTTAAATATCTGACCTTTTCTTTTTCTATAATAAATTCTTCAAGTTCTTTTGAATTTTCTTTTATATTTTTAACAAATAAAAAATTATCCATTACACTTATATAGAAATTATTAACTATAAAAAACTCCTTTACGATTTCTAAAGCGGGTATACTCATTTTTAATTTATAAAAATTTTTATTGACTCAACAAAAAAATAACTTATGTATCTCCCTTTTAAAAATATTGAAACTATTGTCCCAATTGCAAGATAAGGACCAAATGGTATTAAATCCCCAAAATTTTTTTTTCTAATTATCATTAAAGGGATATTAAAAATAACTCCTGCAAAAGAAGCAATAAGTAATGTAATAATTACACATTTCCATCCAAGAAAAGCGCCTACCATCCCAAGAAGTTTCACATCACCTCCTCCCATTGCTTCTTTTTTAAATAATAATTTTCCAATAAATCCTAAAAAGATTAAAATCCCTCCCCCTAAAATAGTTCCTTTCAAAGAATATAAAAATCCATTTATATGGTCCATGTTGTGTATTCCGGGAAAAAGGAAAGAAAGTAAAAGACCAATTATAATTCCTGGAATTACTATGATGTCAGATATTAAAAATGTTTCTATGTCAATGAAACTAACTATTATAAGACATAAAATTAAAAAGTTATAAATTATTGTTGATATTGTAAGACCAAACCTTTTGTATATAGCAAAAAATAAAATACCTGTTAAAAGTTCAACAATAAAATATCTTGGTGAAATAGGTTTTTTACAGTTTCTACACCTTCCTTTTAAAAATATATAACTTAATATAGGGATATTATCATACCACTTAATTGATTTATTGCAATAAGGACAAAAAGAGTTTGGATAAACAATTGATTTACCTTTTGGTAATCTGTAAATACATACATTAGCAAAACTTCCAAAAAATAATCCAAGAATAAAGAATAAAAATCCCATATTTCTATTTTAACTTAAATTTAAAAATTATCAAATTCACACCATTGTAGTATAATAATCAAAAAATGGAGTAAAAGTTGAGATATATAAATATTAAAAATATCAAAATAAGTAGATTTATTATTGGAGGCAATCCCTTTAGTGGCTTTTCTCATCTTTCAAAGGAAATAGATATAAAGATGAAAAAATACTTTACATCAAATAGAATTAAGGAAACATTGCGAGAAGCTGAGAAATATGGAATTAATACTTTTATAGGAAGAGCTGATAATCACATTATGAGAATTCTTTTGGAATATTGGGAAGAAGGAGGAAAAATTCAATGGATTGCTCAGACATGTCCAGAAATAAAATCTCAAGAATTAAGTATTGACATGGCTATAAATAATAATCCGATAGGATGTTACATTCACGGAGGATACGTTGATTATCTTTTTTTAAATAAGAGAATTGTAGAAGTTTTTCCTTTAATAGAAAGAATTAAAAAAAATGGTATACTTTCAGGTATAGCAGGACATATTCCTGAAGTTTTCATATGGGCAGAAAAAAATATAGATGTAGATTTTTATATGTGTAGTTATTATAATCCGATCTATAGAAAAGAAAAACCAGAAAAAAGTGAAGAAGAAGAACAGTTCTCAGATACAGATAGAGAAAAAATGATTAAAGTTATTAAAAAACTTCAAAAAGTAGTAATTCATTATAAAATTATGGCAGCTGGAAGAAAAACCCCAGAAGAAAGCATTTCATTCTTAAGTAAAAATGCAAGAGAAAATGATATGGTATGTATTGGAATTTACCCAGAAATGAAAAAAGAAATGATAAAAGAAAATATAGAATTAATGAAGAAATTTAAATTTTTATAATCTTTTTGACTTAATAAAAATAAAAGATAAAATTATTGTATGGAAAATATTTGGATTTCTGCTTGGAAACATTGTGATATATTTGGGAAAATTGATCTTGTCTTACTTGGTATTTTATCTATCTATTCTTGGTATATAATTTTTGAAAAAATCTCTATTTTAAGAATTTCTTATAAAAGAAATAAGGAAGTTGAAAAATCATTTCTTGCTCAAAAAGAGATAAAAAAAATTCCATGTCCATTGTATTCAACTCTTGATTATCTCACCACTCTTATAAGATATGATAAAATTACTCCTGATATGAGCAAAAAATATATTGAAAAGGCATTTGTAAGAGAACAAAATAACCTAGAAAAAAATCTTACATCTCTTGCAACAATTACAGCAATTGCACCATTTCTTGGACTTCTTGGAACTGTTTGGGGGCTTTTAATCGCTTTTACAAATATGTCAATTACTGGTTCTTCCTCTATAAAAGTGGTAGCAAGTGGAGTAGCAGAAGCATTGATTACAACAGTTTTAGGGTTATTAGTAGCCATTCCTGCTGCTGTGGGGTATAATTTTTTAAGAGATAAAATACAAATTCTAATGGATGAAATGGAGTTTTTGATACCACAGATAGAGAAGTTTTTGGATGAATATTTTATAAAACAAAATGAGAAACAGAAATAATAAAACATCTCTTGCTCAAATAAATATAACAAACCTTGTTGATATTGCTTTAACACTGGTAATAATTCTTTTGATGATAGCACCGATGATAGAACATGGTATAGAAGTTCAACTTCCAAAATCATCTCCTTATGAGATGAAAATAGAAAAAAGTATTATAATTACAGTAGCACCAGAAAATCAATATTTTATTGCTGGGAAGAAAATGAGTTTAGAAGAAATTTATAATTTTTTAAAAGAAAAAAGTCATGAAAAAGATATTTCTGTAATTGTAAAGGGAGATGAAAAAGTTTTTTATGAAGATATAGTTAGAATTCTTGATATAGTAAAAAAATGCAAAATAGATTTGATTGGACTTGCTACACAAGTAGAGTAAAAATAAAAAGTTTTATCATATCTTTTTTATTTCATTTTTCTTTATTTATAGGATTTTTTCTCCCTTTCCCTCAAAAGTATAAAAATATTGAAAAGGAGATTTTTATTGTTAAACTAGTGAATATCCCACAAATAGAAATTCCAGAAATAAAAGAGAAAAAAGATATAAAATTTGAAAGGAACTTTTTACCTGAGCCCAAAAACAAAAGAATAGGAAAATCTTATGTTAAAGAAGAAAAGATAGAAAAAAATATGGAATTCTCCGAAACATTTTCTCCTGAAGAATATAAGAAAAAACTATATTCTAAGATTGCAAATATAAGAGAGAAAAACATAGAGAATATTAAATCCACTTCTCAACCAACTATAAATATTAAAATCCCAGAAATGAAGTCAATTAAAATTACAGTGCCTCAAATAGAGACAGAATCATATCAACCCTCTTTTTCAACTGAAATTCCATTATGGTATATAAATCTTATAAAAAAGAGAATAGAAGAAAATTGGTTATTTAAGGAATACTTAATAGATTTATCTTCAATTGTTTCTTTTAGAATCTATAGAGATGGAAGAGTTGAAAATATTTATATTGAAAAAAGCTCAGGCTATAAAAAATTTGACAACTCAATAATAGAAGCGATAAAATCGGTTAAAACATGGCCATCTTTTCCAGAAGGAATAAAAGATAGATACCTTGATATTATTATTGAATTTAAAACGGAGGGATAGATGAAAAAAAATTTTTTCTTTTTTCTTATTTTTTTAAATTCAATCCTTTTTTCACAAACTCAGATATTTATTCAAATTACAAAAAATTTATCTGAAAAAGCAGATACATTTTTAATTTTTAGTGTTGTAAAAGACGATTTTTTCAATAAATTCATTGAAACATTATCACAAGACCTTAAATTTTCTGGCTATTTTAAAATAGAGGGCACTAAAATTACAGATAACATTGAGAAGGTAAAAAAAGAAGTTGTTACTCAAATAATTATAATGGGTGAACAAAAACAGGAGGTAATGAATATAAAAGTAGAAGATGGACTTGAAAGAAGAGTGTTATATGAAAATGTCTATAATATTTTAAAAGACCCTAGATATTTTGCCCATATAGTGTGTGATGATATAGTTGAAAAATTAACGGGAAAACCGGGAATTGCAAAAAGTAAAATTTTATTTACATCTGATAAACAGGGGAAAAAACAGATATTTATGATTGATTATGATGGATTTAATTTGAAACAAATTACCAATTTAGATTATCTCATTAATTATCCTCGTTATTTAGAAAAAAATGAAATACTTTTTGTTTCTTATGAAGATGGGTATCCTAAATTATCTAAATTAAATCTGATATCAAATAAAATTGAAACGTTTATTGCATTACCTGGGTTAAATGCTTGTGCTTTTCCATTGAAAAAAACAAAAGAAATTGCTCTTGTCTTAAGTTTATCTGGTGACCCAGAAATATATATTGCTGACTTTTATGGGAAAATTAAAAAAAGATTGACTGAAAATAAAAAAATTGATAGTTCTCCTTCTTTTTCACCAGATGGTAAACTTATTACTTTTGTGTCAGATAGAGATGGGAAACCACAGATATATATAATGGATAGAGATGGATATGGGATAAAAAGAATAAGTTATATTTCAAACTATTGTACTTCTCCTTTCTTTTCACCGGATGGTAATTTTATTGCATATATATATTCAGAAGGTGGACGTTTCGGTCTTGCCATTTATGATATCAATACAGAAAAAACAAGAGCAATAAGTGACTTAAACTGTGAAGAAATCTGGTGGGCTCCTGATTCAAGACATATTGTTTATTCAAAAATAGACAAAAAACAATCATTAGAGATTATAGATATCTTTACAAAAGAAGTAAGAACATTAATATCAGGAAATTTTAATTGTTTTAGTCCCAATTGGTTTTCTATTGAATAAGAATTGAAAGGATATATATTTGCTTTAATTTCAGTTTTCTCGTGGGGAACTGTATTTGTTGTAAGTAGATTTGTTATTTATCGTGAAATTATAAACCCTTTTGTTCTTGCATTTTGGAGATTCTTCTGGACTTCCTTTTTTCTTCTTTTTTTTATAAAATTTAATTTTAAAAAAATTTTTAGAATTTTCAAAAAGGACGCTTATAGATTTTTATTCCTTGGGCTATCCGGAATTTATTGCATGTCAATTTTTATTTTTATTTCTGTCAAAACTTCAACTGCAACAGTTTCAAGTATTTTAATGAATTCAAATCCTATTTTTGTACTTATAATATCCATAATCTTTTTAAAAGAAAAAATATCTATTGAAAAAATTTTAGGAATTTTATTTGGATTTATAGGTTGCACTATTGTAATAAAAAGTGATTTGAATATTTTTTCCTGGGAAGGAGAAAAAATAAATATTTATAGTTTACTTGCCGCTATTAGTTGGGCTATTTATACAGTAATTGGAGAAGAACCAACAAAAAAATATGGAGCAATTGAAACAACTTTTATTGCTTCATTAATTGGATGTTTTTTTTTATTTATTACAGTAAAAATACTTAATTTAGATTTATTTGGTAAAAACATATCTGGATTTTTATCAGGAGTCTATCTTGGTATATTCCCTACAGGAATTGGTTTTACATTGTGGTTTTTAGCACTTAATTATTTAAAACCATTTTACCTAGCACCTTTCCAATATTTATCTCCTTTGATCACATATTTACTTTCAGTTTTAATTTTAAAAGAAAAAGTTTCTCCTATTATTTTTTTAGGAATGTTATTAATTTTTTTCTCTCTTTTTTTAACTCAAAAAATTGATAAATCAAACTGATTTAACATCGTTGAGAAAATTCTCTTCTTCTTTGCATCATCCTTTCTCTTAATTTTTTCATAAATTCTTGTCTTTTGGCTCTCTGATCGGGATTTTTTAATGATGATCTGTTTCTTGCTCTTTGAAGCCTTACATTTTGTTCATCTGTAAATTTATCATGATCAAAAAAAATGAACTACTAAAATTGGAGGATTATCTCTATTTATAGAAGGTAACAAAACTGCACGGGAACAATAATGATCACAATCTGAAACATAAAGGGGAAAAACCAAATAAAGTTTTTTTAAATTATTAAGACAATTTTCAAAAATTGAAATTATTTTTGATTTATATTAAAATAAAATATGAAATTGAAAGGAGATAAAAAAATGTATATGATATTATTAATTTTGCATATTATAGTTTCATTATTTTTAATATTTGCTGTTTTAATTCAAAGTGGGAAAGGTTCTTCAATGGCTAATATTTTTGGAGGAGGAGGGATGGAAAATGTTTTTGGTGCAGAAACACCTAAAATTTTAAATAGAATAACGTCTTTTTTAGCAATAATGTTTATAATTACTTCCATATTACTCGCTATACTTCCTGGGAAATTAACTACAAAAAGTATCTTGAAGGAAGAATTACAAAAAAAACAAAGAGTCCTTCCAACTCCCTCTCTTCCTCCAAAAAATTAAAATGAAATATGTGCAAACTGATAAAATTACCTGAAAAAGGTAAAGTTGTAATTGTTGGGGATACGCATGGTGATTTTGTCTCAAGTAGAATTATAGTAAAAAATTTTATTGATAAAAAAAATCATTATTTGTTATTTCTTGGTGATTATGTGGATAGAGGACCAAAATCAAAAGAAAATATTGATTTTCTTCTTTCAATGAAAGAAAAAAAGGATAATTTAATTTTACTACAGGGAAATCATGAAATGTTTCCTATAGTTGAATGTAGTCCTTCAGATTTTTGGGATAATTTAAATGAGGATGAATTTCGTTTTTATAAAGATAAGTTTATGGGTTTACCTTTGTGCGCATATGGGAAGGGGTTTATCGCTTTACATGGATGTTTACCAGATATAGAAAAATTAGAAGATATTGAAAAAATAGAAATTGGGACTAAAGAATGGTTTAAAATTATCTGGGGTGATTTTAAAGACAAGGAAGGTGAAGAAATTGGATCTTTTTTAGGTAGACCAAGTTTTGGGAGAGATTATTTTTTTAGAATTATGGGGAAAATTAAAATGAATGTTTTAATAAGAAGTCATGATCCTTATGCTCCAGAAAGAATGTTTGAAAATAGGTGTTTAACTATTTTCACTTCTACTGTTTATGGGACTGAAAGAAAAATTGCCATAATAAACTTAAATAAAAAAGTTAAAAGTATAGATGATATTGAAATAATTTCTCTTGACAGGCCAAAGGTTTGAATATGCGGATTAAAAATTTTGGTGGTTATTCACTTGGAGAATATTTAGGAGGTGGTTTATATACAAAGGTTTATAAAGCATATTCATTTTTAGCAAAACCAACTTATGGCAATCCTGTTGCTATAAAAGTTTTATATTTAAAAGGGAATGTTCTTGAAAGAAATAAACTTGTAAAGCAATTTGAGAGGGAAGCAGAAATAGCTATGAACTTAGAACATCCAAATATTGTGAAAGTTTATAATTTTGGGAAATTTGATCATCATTATGCAATGATTATGGAATATATTGATGGGAAAAATTTAAAAGAGTTTCTATATGAAAGGGAAAAATGGGATTTAGATAAAATTTTAAAGATTTGTTATAGTGTAGGAAAAGGGCTTGAATATATCCATCAACATAATATAGTTCATAAAGATGTTAAACCAGATAATATTCTAATTTCCCATGACTTTCAAAAAATTAAAATCACTGATTTTGGAATAGCAAAACCACCTTTAAAATTCTGGCAAAAAGATATTTTCCCAAAATCAGGGACTGTAACAAAATTTGGAGTAATTTCATATATTTCTAAAGAACAAGCAGAAGGAAATGCCACTTTTCACTCAGATATCTACAGTTATGGAATTACAATTGATGAAGTAATAACTGCTAAGTTGTACATAGAAGGAAAAGAAGAGGAAGATTATTTTAAGAGAATCGATATTAGGGCATATAGGAAAAATACAGGTAAGCAAAGAATTTTATGTGAAGATTTTCCTATCCCACATCAATTAAAAGAAATTATCAAGAAAGCAACAGAAGAAGAAATAAATATGAGATATCAAAGTATGACACAACTATTAAATGACCTTGAAGTTTTTTTAAAGAGATGAAAAAATACTTTATTTTACCTTTTATTTTTTTACTTTTTTTATGTGGATGTAGAAAAGAAAGACAAAAACAATTTAAAAATACTCTTTTACTTTCAACTTCCTCAGATCCTAAGTCTTTTAATCCAATCATTGCAAAAGAAACTAGTACTACTGTAATCACTAATTTCGTTTTTGAAGGACTTACAAAAATAAATGGTGTGACCCTTGAAGTAGAACCATTACTTGCTGAAAAATGGAGTGTAGATAAATCTGGTAAAATATGGAAATTTTATTTAAGAAAGGATGTTTTCTGGAATGATGGAAAAAAGTTTACTGCAGATGATGTGGTTTTCACATTCAATAATTTAATTTATAATGATGATATTCCTACCAGTAGTAGAGACATATTTACAATAGAGGGGAAAAAAATAGAAGTAAAAAAAATAGATGATTACACTGTTGAATTTATACTACCAGAAATATTTGCTCCTTTTTTACAATTATTAGGACAGGAAATTTTACCAAAACATAAACTTGAAAAAATAGTTATTGATGGTAAATTTTCAAGTTCTTGGGGAGTAAATGAGAAAGTTGAAAATATTGTTGGAACAGGACCTTATAAAATAAAAGAGTATAGACCAGGAGAATGGATAATTCTTGAAAAAAATCCTTTCTATTGGAGAAAGGATAAGGATGGTGTTCAATTACCATATATAGAAAGAATAGTTTTTCAAATTGTACCTGACCCAAATATGGCAATATTGAAATTTAGAATAGGAGAGATAGATGCTATTTCTATTAGAGGGCAAGATTATCATATTTTAAAACCACTTGAAAAAAGTAAAAATTTTAAGATCTATGATGTTGGACCATCTCTTGGTACTGACTTTCTTGCTTTTAACCAGAACATAGATGCAAAAATACCTAATTATAAAAAAGAATGGTTTTCTGATATAAATTTTAGAAAATGTATTGCTCATGCCATTGATAGAGAAGCAATTATTAAAAATGTATATGCAAATTTTGGTTCTCCTCTTTATGGACCAATGAATAAATCATGTGGTTTTTTTTATAATGATAAAATCATAAAATATGAATATGATCTTGAAAAATCAAGAGAATACTTAAAGAAGGGTGGTTATAAATGGAATAATAATATCCTTTATGATAGCAAAGGAAATAGAGTTGAATTTACTATAATCACAAATAGTAACAATTTTGAAAGAATTCAGATAGGAAATATAATTCAAAATGACCTTGAAAAACTAGGTATGAAAGTAAATTTACTACCTGTAGAATTTAATACTCTTGTCAATAAACTTACAATAACAAAGGACTGGGAAGGTGTTATAATTGGACTTACAGGAGGGATTGAACCTCATGGTGGAAAAAATGTATGGCATTCAAAAGGGCAACTTCATTTCTGGAATTTCGGGAATAAAAAAAATTATAATTGGGAAAAAGAAATTGACTTTTTATTTGAAACAGGAACAAAGTATTTAAATCCAAACAAAAGAAAAGAAATCTATGACAGATGGCAATTAATAGTTTCAGAATATTTACCTTTAATTTATACTGCAAATTCAAATGTAATCTATGCAATAAGAAATAAATTTGAAAATCTAAAGGTTACAGTTTATGGAGGAATTTTCCATAACATAGAAGAGATTAAAATAAAAGAATGAAAGTTTATAAATTACGTATTTTTTACAGAAAGGAAGGACTTTCAAGATTTATTTCTCATTTAAGTTTTTGCAAACTTATTGAGAGATCCTTAAGAAGGTTAGAAATTCCATTAAATTTTTCAAAAGGTTTTACACCACATCCTAAAATTTCCTATTGCCCACCTTTGCCTATACCAATTTCTGGTACAAATGAATTTTTTGAAATTGAAGTTTTTAAAATTTTCGATTTAGAAATTTTTATTCAAAACATAAATTCTATTTTACCTGAAGGAACACAAATAAAAAATTGTGAATGGATAGAAAAAAAATTTTCTTTATCTCTTTTATATGGTTTATATACTATTCCTTTATTAGAGGATATAATTATAGAAAAGGCAGAAAAATTTGGTGAAATTGTTCAAAAAGAGAAAGGATTTATTAAAGTGATATTTAAGATGGAAAATTTTAGTCATAAAAAAATTTTTGTTAATGGGATATTTGATGGAATCATAAGAGAACTTTTTTTAAAAAATGGGGAAATATAAAATTTTTATAAACAATGAAAAGGTAATTTTGAGGATTGTGATAGAAAAAGAAGGAGAAATAGAAAACTTCTTTGTTTATACACTTAATTCTAGTCCTGAAATTGGAAATATATATAAAGGGAAAATAGAAAAGTTTTTACCAGGACTTAATTCTGCTTTTGTCAATATTGGAGAAATTAAAAGTGGTTTTTTACAATTAAATAAATCAGATTTTTATTTTTCTCCTGATGATGAAGAATTTTTCTCTCCTTCAAATATTTTAAAAAACGGCAAAGAAATTCTTATTCAAATATGTAGACCAGGGGAAGAAGAAAAATCACCTAAGGTAACAGAAAATATTGCTTTACCTGGTAGATTTTTTGTATTATTCCCAAATTTAAAAATTCAAAAAATTTCTAAGAAAGTTGAGGACATAAAAGAAAGAAAAAGATTAATGAATATTTTCAAAAAACACTTGGGTAGGAATTTTGGGTTTGTTATAAGAACAGCCTCAATGTACAAAAAAGAATTTTATATTATCAGAGAAATAGAACATATCTTAAATATATGGAAGAAAATAAGAAGAGATTTTAAAAAGAAAAATGCCCCTTCGTTATTATGGAGAGAATTACCTCTATATTTAAGGGTCTTAAGGGATTATGTAGATGATAATTTTGAACTTGTTGAAGTAGATGATGAAATCATTTTCAAAGAAATAGTTAAATATACTAATTTATTTATACCTGAACTGAAAGGTAAAATTCACTTTTATAAAAGTAAGTTCCCAATGTTTTTACATTATGGTTTTGAAGAAAAAATTGAAAATTTTATTTCTAAAAAAGTTCAACTATCTTCTGGAGGATATTTAATTATAGAAAAAGGAGAAACATTAACTGCGATAGATGTAAACTCTGGTAGTTCAGAAACAGAAGATTTTGATGAAACAATATTCAAGACAAATTTAGAAGCAGCAAACGAGATTCCAAGACAAATTAGATGTAGGAATATTTCTGGAATAATTGTTATTGATTTTATTGATATGAAAAAGAAGTACAGGGATAAAGTTTTTGAAAAATTTTTTGAAAACATAAAAAAAGATAAGACAAAATCATGCATCCTTTTTATCTCAAAACTCGGACTTATAGAGATGACGAGAGAAAAAAATGATTATTCAATTTATAATTCATTATTAAAAGAATGTAATTTCTGTAAAGGTGAAGGGTTTGAAAAAAGTAAAGAATTAGTATATCTTGAAATGAAGAAAAAAATTTTTGAAATTTTTTCAAACAAAACTTATAATTTTTTTCTTGAAATAGAAATTTCACAACCTTTATTTGAGTTTATTTTTAAAAATCAATTATTTAAAAATTTTCAATTTTCTGATAGAATAAAATTTAAAGTTGATACTAAACTAAGAGAAAATGAGTTCAAAATTTTATATTAAAATAGGAGGTAGAGGGAAATGGCTGTACACATAAAAATAGAGGAAAAAAATGGGTATAGTAAAATTTTAACTCCTGAAAATTCAGATTTAAAATATCTTTCTTTTTCAATATTAAGACAGGAGAAAGGATTTTTTAGTGGAAATACGGAAAAGGAAGAAACAGCGTTTATCATAACAGAAGGAAAATGTAATTTTTATGTTGAAAAAAATTTAATAGGTATAATGAAAAGAAAAGATGTTTTTGAAGAACCACCCACCGCTGTATATTTACCACCTTATTATGAATTCACTATTGAATTTGAGAAGAAAACAGAAATATGTATGGTTGGATGTAAAGCGAAAGGTTTAGGGAAACCCAAATTTATAAATTCAAAAGAAATCAGATTCAGAAGAGTAGGTGAAGAAACATATTTTAGAAATATAACCGACATAATCACAGAAACCTTTCCTGCAGAAAGATTACTAATTGGAGAAACAATAAATGACCCTGGAAATTGGTCAAGTTACCCTCCACATAAGCATGATATTGATAATCCTCCAGAAGAATATAAACTTGAAGAACTTTATTTTTTTAAAATTCATCCACCAAAAGGATTCGGAATAATAAGAATTTTTAATGAAAAAGAAGATAACCTTTTTTTAATAAAAAATAATGAAATTATAACAATTCCAACAGGATATCACCCAGTTGGGGTTATACCGAAACATCAGATATATTACTTATGGGCACTCGCAGGAGAAAAAAGAATATTAAAACCAAAAGTACATCCTGATTTCAACTTTTAAAAGGAGAGAAAAATGGTGCCTAAAAAAGTTTTTTTAACAAAAGGTGTAGGGAAAGATAAAGAAAAATTGACAAGTTTTGAGAAAGCACTAAGAAATGCAGGAATAGCACAATTCAATCTTGTTTCAATATCAAGTATTTTCCCACCAGGATGTAAACTAATACCAAAAAAAGAAGGTTTAAAACTTCTAAAACCTGGACAAATAGTTTATACAGTTATAAGTAGAAATTCTACAAATGAACCCCATCGGTTAATCACAGCATCTGTTGGTGTGGCAATTCCTAAAGACCCCAATCAATATGGATATCTATCAGAACATGAAGGTTTTGGTGAAACAGAAGAAAAAGCAGGCGATTATGCAGAAGACCTTGCAGCAACAATGCTCGCAACAATTTTAGGTCTTGAATTTGATCCAGAATCCTCCTATGATGAAAAGAAAGAAATATGGAAAATGTCAGGAAGAATTATTAAAACAACAAATATTACTCAGTCAGCCATAGGAGATAAAAATGGACTCTGGACAACCGTCGTTGCTGCTGCTGTTTTCATTCTCTAATTTAATGGAGAAATATAAAGGAGAAATAAATGAAAAAAGATTATAATATAATAAGAAATCTTGCTGAGAAAGTAAGAGAAATTGCAAATCATCCAATTCAGAAAGAAAAAGAAGAAATATGGAAAAAGTATAATAAACTTGAGAGAATAAGACCACTTGTTTTGATTTTTCCTGAGGGTAGTTGGAGAGAAATTTTACCGGAAAAGCAACTTTTATGTGAAGATGAATATTTTA
>JAOAEP010000017.1 GCA_026416755.1 bacterium
CCAATACCATAATCCCTTAAATCCGGGGGAAATCCAAGTTTTAAATTTGCTTCAACAGTATCAAGTTTTTCCTCATCTTGAAGTTTATAAGCAAAAATTTTATTAACAAGTCCTATGCCTCTCCCTTCCTGCGGTAAATAAACTAAAACACCTCTACCCTCTTTTTCTATCATCTTTAATGCTTCATGTAGTTGTTTACCACAATCGCATCTTTTAGAATGAAAAATATCTCCTGTTATACACTGTGAATGTACTCTTACAAGAATACTGTCTTTTTCATTTATTAGTTTTAAATCTCCTTTTATCAACGCTAAATGGTAATTATTTTCTATTTTATCTCTGTAAAGTATCAGTTTAAAATCTCCAAATTCAGTTGGGAGAAATGTTTCTACAACTTTTTCCACAAGTTTTTCTCTTTTTCTTCTATATTCAATAAGGTCTTTTATGGTTACAATCTTTAAATTGTGTTTTTTGGCAAATTCAATAAGGTCAGGTAATCTTGCCATTGTTCCATCTTCTTTCATTATCTCACAGATAACACCTGATGGATAAAGTCCAGCAATACGTGCAAGGTCAACAGCTGCTTCAGTATGCCCTGCTCTCACAAGAACTCCACCTTCTTTTGCTTTTATTGGAAAGATATGACCAGGTTTTGCAAAATCAGATGGTTTTGTATTTTTATCAATAAGTAATTTTATTGTAAATGCTCTGTCATAAGCAGAAATCCCAGTTGTAACACCAAAAGCAGCATCCACGCTCACTGTAAAATCTGTTTTATTCAAAGCAGTATTTTCATTAACCATCGGAGGTAATTCAAGTTCCTTAATCCTTTCTGGTAAAAGTGCAACACATATTAAACCTCTTGCTTCTTTAGCCATAAAATTTATTATTTCAGGAGTAATTTTTTCAGAAGCAACAACAATATCCCCCTCATTTTCTCTATTCTCATCATCAACAACTATTAAAGGCTTTCCGTTTCTTAAATCTTCAATAACTTCTTCTATTGAACTGAAAATTTTATTTTTCATTTTTAACTCTTTTCCCACAAGTTTTCCACAAGTTTTACCCAAAATTTTTAGGTAATAATTATTATACTTCAAGTTTAAAGAAAAGACAATTAAATTGTTTTGACTTAGTTAAAAAATTTAATATAATATCTTAAAAGGAAAAAACTGAATCAAATATGAAAAAATTTATTTTTATAACTGGAGGGGTTGTATCTTCTCTTGGAAAAGGAATTGCTTCTGCCTCAATAGGTGCTTTACTTGAATCTCATGGCTATAAAGTTACTTTTCTTAAATTTGATCCATATATTAATGTTGACCCTGGAACAATGAGTCCTTTTCAGCATGGAGAAGTTTATGTAACAGAAGATGGTGCAGAAACAGATCTTGACCTTGGACATTATGAAAGATTTACAAATGCAAAGATGACTCATAAAAATAATGCAACAAGTGGTCAGATTTATTATTCAGTTATTGAAAAAGAAAGAAAAGGTGAGTACCTTGGAAAAACTGTTCAAGTAGTTCCACATATTACAAATGAGATTAAAGAAAGAATTTTTGCTTTAAAAAAAGAAGCGGATATTATAATAACAGAAGTGGGTGGAACTGTAGGAGATATTGAAAGTTTACCATTTCTTGAAGCAATAAGACAGATACAAGTTACTTTACCTGAAGAAGATACTGTCCATATTCACCTTACACTTGTTCCATATATAAAAGCAGCAGATGAAATAAAAACAAAACCAACACAACATAGTGTAGGGAGATTGAGAGAAATTGGTATTCAACCAAAAATTCTATTATGTAGAACCGAAAAAACTCTTGGAGATGAAGTAAAAGAAAAAATAGCACTTTTCTGTAATGTGAAAAAAGAAGCAGTTATTGAAGCCATAGATACAGATCTTATATATGAAATCCCTCTTATTTTTTCTAGGCAAAAACTTGATTTGATAATCCTGAAATATTTAAACTTAAAAAAAAGAAAGAATAATGACCTTAATAAATGGAGAGAAATTGTAGATATTTTAAGAAATACAGAGGAAAAAGTAAAAATTGGAGTTGTTGGAAAATATATAAAGTTACAGGATTCTTATAAATCAATTTACGAAGCACTTATTCATGGAGGTATTGCGAATAGATGTAAGGTAATCTTTGAAAAAGTTGATTCTGAATTAATAGAAAAAGAAGGACCAGAGAAATTTTTAAAAGATGTTTCAGGAATTATTGTGCCTGGGGGATTTGGTATAAGGGGAATAGAAGGAATTATACAAGGAATAAGATATGCAAGAGAAAATAAGATTCCATTTTTAGGTATTTGTCTTGGCCTTCAATTAGCATCAATTGAATTTGCAAGAAATGTTTGTGGACTTTCTGATGCATCAAGTACAGAATTCAACCATAAGACAAAAAACCCTATTATATATTTATTACCTACTCAAAGGGGTGTAAAATTTAAAGGTGGGACAATGAGACTTGGTGCTTATCCCTGTAAATTGAAAAAGGGAACAATTTCTTTTAATGTATATAAAAAAACAAAAATTTATGAAAGACATAGACACAGATATGAATTTAACAATAAATATAGAGAACTTTTTGAAAAAAAAGGTATGGAAATTGCAGG
>JAOAEP010000093.1 GCA_026416755.1 bacterium
GGAGGGGGTTTAAGTGGACTTTTTACTGCTTATGAGTTAAGAGATTTTAATACACTTATAATTTTTAAAAATGGAATTGAGCAGTCATGTAGTTATAATGCACAAGGAGGAATAGCAGTTGCTTTTGCAGAAGGAGATAGTCCAGAAATTCACAAAGAGGATACTTTAAAAACAGGTTATTATTTCAATGATGAAAAAGCAGTTGATATTCTTGTTAAAGAGGGGATGGAAAGGATTAAGGAGATTATAGAACTTGGGTTTATATTTGATAAAAAAGATGGAAATCTTCATTTTACAAGAGAAGGTGGTCATTCAAAAAATAGAATTTTACATTCTAATGGAGATGCGACTGGAAGATATTTAACAACATTTTTTTATGACCTTGTTTTAAAATCTGAAAATATTAAAATTTTAAAAGATTGTTTTCTAATTGACTTTATTTCCTTAGATAACGAAATTAAAGGAGCAATTGTCCTCGAGGAAAAGAAAAACAAAATAGTTTTAATACAAGCAAAATGCTATGTTTTATCAACAGGTGGAGCGGGAACAGTTTTCCAAGAAACAACAAATCCTCCTTATATAACAGGTGATGGAATTGCGGCGGCTTATAGAAAAAATGTAGAACTTGTTGACCTTGAATTCTACCAGTTTCACCCAACTACTTTTTACAAAGCAGGAGCCCCAAGATTTCTAATTTCAGAAAGTGTAAGAGGAGAAGGTGGGATTTTAAGAAATATTAATGGAGAAAGATTTATGCTTGATTATCATCCATTAGGAGAACTTGCACCAAGAGATATAGTTTCCAGAGCAATTATTGACCAGATGAAAAAAACAAATTCAAATTGTGTATATCTGGATTTAACACATTTGAAAAAAGAGTATATTAAAAGTAGATTCCCTCAAATCTATAGTTTTTGTAGAACTTATGGCATTGAACCTAGTAAAGATTTAATACCTGTAAGACCATCTGCACATTTTTTTATGGGAGGTATAAAAACAGATCTATGGGGAAAAACAAATATACCTAACCTATTTGCTTGCGGTGAATGTGCATGGACAGGTGTCCATGGAGCAAATCGTCTTGCAAGTAATTCACTTTTGGAATGTCTTGTTTTTGGTAAAAGGGTTGGACTTAAAATAAAGGAAGAAAATTTTAAAATTTTAGATGTAAATATAAAATATTCCTTCACGAAAAAAGTAGATGTTTTCATTGATAAAGAGGACTTAAAAAGGTCTATAAGAAGTTTGATGTGGAGAAATGTAGGAATAGAAAGAGATGAAGAATCGTTAAAATACGCTCTTGAAAATTTAAAAGAATGGCAAAAATATGCTTTCTTGAAAGAATTTAATGACAGAAATGGGTTTGAGAGTTTGAATATGTTAATAGTTGCAAGTTTAATAACAGAATCTGCACTTATTAGAAAAGAAACAAGAGGTGCTCACTATAGAAAGGACTATCCATTTACAGATGACAAAAACTGGAAAAAACATATTATTGTTAGTAAAAAGGGAATAGAAATAAGATGAAAGAAAGAATAAAAGATAGAAAGCAACCAGTTGAAATAAGAATAAAAAATTTTAATGAAGTTTCTTTTGGATTTGATGAAAAACAAGCAGTTGAAGAAGCAAGTAGATGTCTTCAATGTAAAAAAGCGCCCTGTATTAAGGGATGTCCAGTAGAAATTAATATACCAAAATTTATAAAAGAAATAAAAGAAGGCAATTTTCAAAAATCTCTTGAGACCATTTATGAAAAAAATTTATTACCTGCAATATGTGGAAGAGTTTGTCCTCAAGAAACACAATGTGAACAATTATGTACTCTTTCCAAAAAGTATGAACCTATTGCCATAGGGAAACTTGAAAGATTTTCAGCAGATAATGCAAATGTGACTTTATCTTGTCAGGTTGATGTTAATTCTCCCTCAATGGATCAAAAAGTTGCTGTGATTGGTTCTGGACCTGCTGGTTTAACTTGTGCCTCTGAACTTGCCAGATGTGGAACAAAAGTTACAATATTTGAAGCACTCCATAAACCTGGTGGAGTTCTAATCTATGGAATTCCTGAATTTCGCCTTCCTAAAAAGATTGTAGAAAAAGAAATAAATCAACTTTTAAACTTGGGAGTTGAAATAAAAACAAATATTATAATTGGGAAAACGATAACAATAGATGAGTTATTTCAAATGGGATACAAAGCCATATTTATAGGAACAGGAGCAGGGTTACCTAATTTCTTAGGAATTCCTGGTGAAAATTTGCTAAGAGTTTATTCTGCCAATGAATTTTTAACAAGAGTTAATTTAATGAAAGGATATTTATTCCCTGAATATGATACACCTGTTTCTGTGGGAAAGAAAGTTGCTGTTATTGGAGGTGGAAATGTTGCAATGGATTCTGCAAGAAGTGCCTTAAGACTTGGTGCAAAGGAAGTAGTAGTATTATACAGACGGACAGAAAAAGAAATGCCTGCAAGGAAAGAAGAATATGAAAATGCTATTGAAGAAGGTATAAAATTTATATTTC
Source organism: bacterium (assembly GCA_026416755.1). GTDB lineage: Bacteria > Ratteibacteria > UBA8468 > B48-G9 > JAFGKM01 > JAMWDI01. The sequence goes on from JAOAEP010000093.1 coordinate 2,527, forward strand.
TGGTTCAACCTATTGAAATAATTGGTGATGATAATGGTTATGTAAAAGGAATAAAAGTTGTACATAATAAACTTGGAGAACCTGACGAAAGTGGCAGAAGAAAGCCAATTCCTATTCCAAACAGTGAAGAAATTTTACCTTTTGACACAGTAATAGTGGCAATTGGACAATCACCAAGTCCTTTAATACCTCTCACATATCCTTATTTAAAAACAGGAAGACATGGAAATATAATTGTAAACCCTGAAACTTGTGAAACTAATGTTAATGGAATATATGCTGGTGGAGATATAGCAACTGGTTCTGCTACAGTAATAAGTGCAATGGGTATGGGTAAAAAAGCAGCAAAATCAATAATTGAATACCTTAAAAAGAATTTTTAGTACTTTAAAGGTGGTTGCCACTCCCATATTTGTAATTGTTTTTTATCAACGGGACATTGAATTTTAGGCATAATAAATTCATAATTCGGGAAATTACCACAATCAAATCTTATACCCTTCTTTGCAAGTTCAACAGGACATTCATTATATAAAAAATGAAAAATTTCAAATGTCTGACACCCATCAGATGTTCTACCACAACTATTACATTTAAACCTCGGTATTACTGCAGTCCCTTCTTTTATAAAATATCCACTAAATTTGACTTTTTCTCCACAATTTATACAAGTTCCTTCTATACTTGCAAAATTTGCTCTTTTAAAAGTTATTTTTAATTTTTCTTTCTGAAACTCGTCAAGATAATTGTTAGGTAGAGCGATAAGTTTTGGTAATGTAATTTTAATTCTATCACTTTTTTCATAAATTTTAGGCACAAATCTATTAAAATATTTTCCAAATTTTGACTGACTTATTTCTTTTGCAGTGTTTGGTGAAGAACTCATAATATTTAATAAAAAGTTGGCAAAAAATATTCCTTCAATTATCCCTGTAAAAAAACCAAAAATTCTATCTAAAATATGTTTTATATAAACTTTCTTCCTTAAAACTTCTATCCCTACAATTATTGAAAGAATAAAAAGAAAAGAAAAAAGATGAAAGAAAAGAATATCAACAGGTGTCCCTATTATATTAAATCTTCTAAATAGATTTACAGGGGCCCTATAAGCAATTGAACCTAAAGAAACACCGCCAAAAATTCCAATAATATCTATAACTCCACCTATAAAACCTCTTATAATACCTGTAAGAACCCCGCTTAAAAATAAAATAATAATTATAAAATCAATTCCGGTCATACAAAAATAATATCATAAAATAAAAAAAAGAAAAAGGGAGTTCTATCGTAGAACTCCCTTAATTAAAACATTATTTCTGTCCTTCTCTTTCCTTTCTCCTTTCCTCCCACTCTTTTCTCATATCTTCCATTTTCTTTTTCAATGTTTGATATTCTTGATTTGTTGACAATTTCTGCTGAAGTTTTTCTTCTAATTGTCTTTGAAGAGAAGTGATTTGTTCTTGTAATTTTTTTAATTCAGGGTCACTTTGAATTGTCTGAATCTCTATTTCTCTCATTTTTCTTCTTATTTCTCCCGCTTCAGCAAAAGGCCCTTCTCTCCTCTCTCCTGTAAATCCTTGTCCACCCGGAATTCCTCCAGGCCCTCTTCTTTCTTGAGAATAAACTGAATATGTAATACCCAAAAGTAAAGTCCCAAGAAGAACAGAAAGCATAATTTTTTTCATATTTTTTCACCTCCTTTCATTTTTTCTATTCTTTCTTTTATATTCTTTTCTAATTTTTCTTTCCTTTCCTCCATCTCTTTTTTCATTTTTTCTCTTCTTTCCTCCATCTCCTTTTTTATTTTTTCATGTATCTCTTCTATTTTTCTCTTTAATTCTTGGTATTCTTGATTATCTTTTAATTTTTCCTGAATTTTCTTTTCCATTTCCATCTTTAAAAAGTTTAACTGGTCATTAATTTTTTTCAATTCAGGGTCATTATTAATTGTTTCCTTTTCAATTTCCTTTATTCTTTTATGCGTCTCAATCACTTCTCGTAATTTTTCTCTAATCTGAATATTTTCTTTCATCATTTGTTCATATTTCTCTCTTATAGATGGTGAAATATTCTCTTTTTTAAACTGGGCATTAAGTCCATTCTGTGTTGTTAAAATTAAGATAGTTAATATCAAAAACTTTTTCATTTTTTGCTCCTTTAAATTTTAGACATTTGAAAAGGGAAAAGGTTTAGTGTATTATATTTCCCTATATGAAAAAAAGGCATGCTATTTTTGACCTTGATGGAACTTTAATTGATGCTTACAATTCAATTTATAAAACAATTGATTTTATTTGTGAAAAATTAAACATAAAAAAAATTGAATATGAAAGAATTAAAAGAGCAGTTGGTGGTGGAGATAAAAAACTTATTCAGAATTTATTTGGAGAAAAGTATTTTGAAATTGCTCATACTTTATATAGGGAAAACTATTTGAAGTTTTTAAAAAATAATGTGAAATTGCTCCCAGGCGCTATTGAGATTTTGAATGAATTCAAAAATAAAAACTTAAAAATTTCAGTTGCTACTAACAGGTCAAAATTTTGTTTATCACAATTATTAAATGAAGGAAATATTAGGGATTACTTTGATAATATTTTATGTAGTGATGATGTTAAAAATTTGAAACCAGACCCAGAGATAATTTTAAAATTATTGGAAAAAACAAATTCAAAAAAAGAAGAAACATTTTATGTAGGGGATATGGATATTGATTACCAAACAGGGAAAAATGCAGGGGTTGATACATACATAGTCCTTACAGGTTCTTGTAAAAAAAACGATTTTGCCATATATAAAAATCCTTTGATTTTTGATAACTTGTTACAGTTAAAAAAATTTTTAATTGAAAACATGTTAATTTAGGAATATAATACAATTACCATATAAAAAATTAAAGCAGAGAGGAGGGAAAAATGGAAATAGCAAGTGTTTATGGAAGACAAATACTAGATTCAAGAGGAAATCCAACAGTTGAAGTAGAAGTCATTTTAGAAGATGGAACTATTGCAACAGCAGCGGTTCCTTCAGGTGCTTCAACTGGAGAAAGAGAAGCTCTTGAACTAAGAGATGGAGAAAAAGAATTTCTTGGAAAAGGTGTTAAAAAAGCAATAAAGAATATAAATGAAATAATAGGTCCAGAAATTGAGGGAGAAAGTGTTTTTGAGCAAAGGAAAATTGACTATAAAATGATTGAACTTGATGGAACAGAGAATAAATCAAGATTAGGTGCAAATGCTATTCTTGGAGTAAGTTTAGCAGTAGCAAGAGCAGGCGCAAATTATCTTAAAGTCCCCCTATACTTTTATATAGGAGGGATTTCTGCTAATGTTATGCCTATCCCTTTATGTAATGTTATAAATGGCGGACTTCATGCTGACAATAATCTTGATATCCAGGAATTTATGATAGTTCCAATAGGAGCTATAAACTTTAGTGACGGATACAAAATGGTTGCAGAAGTATTCCAATATTTGAAAAAAATATTAAAAGATAAAGGATATGCAACTTCTGTTGGTGATGAAGGTGGATTTGCACCAAATTTAAACAAAAATGAAGAAGCAATTCAACTCATAATTGAAGCGATTGAGAAAGCAGGTTATATCCCTGGAGAAAATATTTCTATTGCTCTTGATATTGCTGCTTCTTCTTTATATGAAAATGGTCTTTACCAATTTGAAGGGAAAAAAGTAAGTTCTGATGATTTAATATATTTCTATGAAAAAATCATAGAAAAATATCCTGTCTATTCAATTGAAGATGGACTTGCTGAAAATGATTGGGATGGATGGAAAAGATTGACTGAAAAACTTGGAAATAAAGTTCAACTTGTTGGAGATGATATATTTGTCACAAATCCTAAAATTTTTAAAGAAGGAATAAAACAGAAAATAGCAAATGCAATTTTAATAAAAGTGAATCAGATAGGGACATTGACAGAAACACTTGAAACAATTGAAATTGCAAAAAGAAATGGATATAAAACTATTATATCTCATAGAAGTGGAGAAACAGAAGATACTTTTATAGCAGACCTTACAGTTGGTACAAATGCAGGACAAATTAAAAGTGGTTCATTAAGTAGATCTGAACGACTTTGTAAATACAATCAACTTTTAAGAATAGAAGAAAATCTAAGTAATATGGGGAAATATTATGGCAAAATAATTAAAGAGAAATGAGAAAAATATTGAATAATTGGTTCATCATTACAACGGTAGTATTTGTAATTGCAAGTGGAATAAGGTTAAAAAAACTTTATACTTCTTACAAATTATATAAATTTTATAAAAATGAGATTGCACGATTAGAAAAGGAAAATGATTTAATTTTTAAAAAAATAGAGAAAATTAAAAATGATCCATTTTATATTGAAAAACTTTTAAGAGAAGAATATGGAATGATAAAGGAAGGGGAATTTATAATTAAAATGGGAGATTAAATGTATTCTTTTAAATTTGTGAGAGAAAACCTTGAAATTTTAAAAAAATCAGCAGAACTAAAAAATCAAGAGGTTGATTGGGATAAATTTGAAGAACTTGATAATGAAAGAAGAAGATTAATAGTATTTCTTGATGAAAGAAGAAAATGGCAAAAGGATTTGACTGAAAAAATATCAAAGGCAAAAGAAGATAAGAATTTACTTAATGACTTAATAAATCAGGCAAGAAAATATTCTGATGAGATAAAAGGAATAGAGAAGAGATTAAATGAAATTGAAATAGAGATAGAGAAAATAATATCTTTTATACCTAATATACCTCACTCATCAGTCCCTGTTGGTAAAAGTGAAAAGGATAATGTTATTGTAAAAAAATGGGGAGAAATAAAAGAGACAAAATTTAAGGTTTTACCTCACTGGGAAATAGGAGAAAAACTCGGAATATTAGATTTTCCAAGTGGAGCTAAAATTACAGGAAGTTTTTTTCCTGTCTTTAAAGGAATAGGTGCACTTCTTGTAAGAGCACTTATAAACTTTATGGTTGATTTACATACAAAAAATGGGTTTAAAGAAGTCTGGGTACCTTCACTTGTTAATAGAGACAGTTTATTTAATACGGGTCAATTACCGAAACTTGAAGATGATATGTATTACCTTCAAAAAGATGATTTTTTTCTAATACCAACAGCAGAAGTTCCTGTAACAAATTTACATAAAAATGAAGTTTTAAATGAAGAGGACTTGCCAATTTATTATGTTGCATATACTCCTTGTTTTAGAAGAGAAGCGGGTGCCTATGGTAAAGAAACAAAAGGATTAATAAGAGTTCATCAATTTGATAAAGTTGAACTTGTAAAATTTGTAAAACCAGAGAATTCTTATGAAGAACTTGAAACATTATTACAAGAAGCGGAAAAAGTTTTACAAGCACTTAATCTTCCTTATAGAGTGGTCCTTTTATGCACAGGGGAATTAAGTTTTGCTGCAAGTAAATGTTATGATATTGAAGTATGGTGTCCTGGCGTAGAAAGGTGGCTTGAAGTATCCTCTTGTTCAAATTTTGAAAGTTTTCAAGCAAGAAGAGCAAATATAAAATATAAAAAGAAAGATGGTAAAACAGATTATGTTCATACATTAAATGGCTCAGGTATTGCATTACCTAGAACAATTATTGGAATTATTGAAAATTATCAGACAGAAAATGGAGAAATAATAATACCAGAGGTTTTAAGAGATTATATGAAAACTGACAGAATTCACTTATGAAATGATAGAAACATTAAAAAATAATATTTTAACATTAATTTATTTCTTTGTGATAATTTTTTTATGTTTTTTAACTAGTTGGGTCTGGAATTTTATTCTCCTTAGGATTACAAAGGAAAAAAAACTTTATACAAAAATTTTAAAAAGAATAAAAAAAGGAGTTATTTCTTTTATATTTTTTTCTGGAATAAGTATTTTATGGGAAAGGGTATCTACCATTTTATTGTCTGATAATATATATTTTGAAAAACTTTCAATTATCTTGCCAAAAATTATTTATTCTTTTATAGTTTTTTCAATTGCTTTCATTTTTTCAAAAATAGTTGATGGATTTGTTGAATGGTATCTTGAAGAAATTCCAAATAGAACAAAAGCAAAGGTTGATGAAGAATTTATGCGTTTACTTCAAAAGGTTTCAAGAATAATAATATTTTTTATAGCAATCACAATAATACTTAACAAATTTAATCAACCAATAACAAGCATTCTTGGAGCAGCAGGAATTGCTTCATTTGCAGTTGCCTTTGCTGCACAGGATACACTTTCAAATATGATTTCAGGTTTTTTTATAATGATTGATAAACCATTTAGAATAGGAGATAGAATAAAACTTGCAACAGGTGAGATAGGAGAAGTTATAGACATTGGTATAAGAAGAACAAAAATTTTATCTCCTGAAAACAATATTGTAATTATTTCAAATTCTGAAATAGTGAAAACAAGAATAATTAACCTTGGATTTCCTGATACAATTATAAAAATAAACCTAAAAATAGCAATTCAAACATTTGAAGACAAAGAAAAAATAAAAGATATTTTAATTGAAATATGTAAAAAAAATCCAAAAATAATAAAAGATACTGTAAATGTTTATTTAGTAGAATTCACGAATTTACAGAGTTGTTTCATTTTAAGTTTTAGTATTGATTACAAAGATGAAATGGAAGTTATTGATAGAATGATTGATGAAATAAGAAAAAAATTTTTAGAGGAAAAGATTGAACTGATTTCAGTAAAAAGGGAATAAAATGATTAATGAAATTATACAAGAGGTTGAAAAAATTAAAGATGAAATAATTAATTGGAGAAGGTATTTTCATATGTATCCAGAAATTGGATTTGAAGAATATAATACATCAAAAAAAATCATAGATATTCTTAAAGAAATAGGAATTCCTTTTGAAATTAAAGGGAAAACAGGGGTAATCGGATATATAAATAAAAATACCACTATAACAATTGGTATAAGAACGGATATAGATGCCTTACCAATTGCAGAAGAAACAAATCTTCCATTTTCATCAAAAAATAAAGGTATTATGCATGCC